>JAYRLO010000084.1:0-10388 GCA_041905215.1 Aeromonadaceae bacterium | reverse complement strand
TCCATGGGCGCAGACATGGCGCAAACTATAGTCATGACAAGCGACTCGTCTGATGACGAGCCAAGCCTCATTCATTCATCCGCATGGAGACTCATCATGAGCGGTCAGACTTACCAACATATCCTCGCAGCCATCGACTTGCGCAGCGACGACCATCAGGTGTTAGACAAAGCCATCGCCTTGGCCAAGACCCACGCCGCCAAGCTGTCGGTGATCCATGTCGATGTCGACCTGCGTGAAATCTACACCGAGATGATCGATATCGACATCGGTGACCTGCAGGATCACGCCCTGCAAGAAACCAAGCAGAAGATGACGCAGGTACTTGCCAGCATCGACTTCCCACTGGACAAGAAGCTGGTGATCAGTGGCGATCTGAGCGAACAGGTCAACGAGGCCGTGGTTCGTTACGGCGTCGATCTGCTGGTCTGTGGCCACCACCAGAACTTCTGGAGCCTGCTCATCTCGTCGGCGCGCCAACTGATGAACAGCGTCGAGTGTGACATGCTGGTTGTCCCGATCCGCGACTAGCCACCAGCAGAGACCCGGCCACCTGCCAGGCCGATATTCACCTGGCACTTTGCTGCGCTCTTTGAATTTTGCGGTCCATTTTCACAAGCCGGTAATATTTGTGTATAGACTGTGTATAGACTTGGAATGCTACCCCACAGATAGGAGAACCACTCATGGCAGGACACGACGATTACGATCCGGAGGAAGCTGTCTGGGAGGATGACAGCGACGAAGAGGCATACGAAGAAGACTGGGATGACGACGACGAAGGTGACTGGGAGGATGACGATCTCATCGATGAAGATGATTTCGATGATGAAGAAGAAGAGTAGTCACCCCTCCAGAACCAAGGCCAGCCAAGTGCTGGCCTTACTTTTGGGCGGCGCCCCAGGGATGGATTCACCGCGCGTCAGCGTGCGCTACCTTGTCGAGGTAGCACCCGGCCATTTAGCGCCGTTTACGCTCCAACCAGCGCACGGCATAGCTACAGGTAGCCACCAGCTGGTAGTGCTGCTGCTCACACCACTGCAGACAGGCCAGCATCAGGGCATCCGCCACCCCCTGCCCTCGCAGGCTGTCGGGCACCCAGGTATGGACCACATTGACCCAGGACTCCTGCAACGAATACTCCAGACGCGCCTGTCCGTCTGCCAGTGAAACGATGAATCTATGGTGTGCCGGTTGATGTTCGACCTGCATATGAACCTCCTGTCGGCTCTGAAAATGTTCTTAGTACCAGTCTAACGGCCAGCATGGAACAGGTCGTGATCCGCTGCAAGCGCTTGCAAATCAAACCACTCATCCGACCAGCCACCATGAAAACGAATTCATTTTAAAATCAACCGTTTTCATAAAAATAAAGGTTGATCCACCTCGCAAAAAACCTAATATCGAACGTGACAAAGGTCACAAAACAGCACGAGGTGCATCATGAAAAATCTGTATCTGAACCTGACTACCCTGTTGAATAGCAAATCAGACGCTCAGTATGCTCCGGCCACCCGTCAGTACTTCTTCCGCTACGAGCGTTGATCCGGTACTGCTGAGCCACTCTAGCCAGCATTCATGACAAACAAGCCGCGCCTCAAGCGCGGCTTGTTGTTTTTGGCTCACAAGCTTGTGCGGCAGCTTGCGGTATAGTGACTGGCCATCACCATACAGCCCGAGCGAGGATGTTCCATGTCACTCATCGACCGTTTACGTCACCTCCGCCTGATCCCGGTCATCACCCTGCACCAGGCAGAACACGCCGTGGCCTTAGGGCAAACCCTGCTAGCGGCCGGACTTCCCGCAGCCGAAATCACCTTCCGCACCCCGGCGGCCCCGGAGGCGATCCGCCTGCTGCGAGCTGCATTCCCGGATCTGCTGCTCGGAGCCGGCACGGTTCTCACGACCACGCAAGTCGATGCGGCCATGGCGGCAGGGGCGGATTTCATCGTCAGCCCAGGTCTGAACCCAACGACGGTGCGTTACTGCCAGCAGCAAGGGATCCCCATCATCCCCGGCATCAACAACCCCAGTCAGGTGGAACAGGCGCTGGAGCTAGGGCTCTCGACCCTCAAGTTTTTCCCGGCCGAAGCCTCCGGCGGCATCGCCATGCTCAAGGCGCTCAGTGCCGTCTATCCGGTCCAGTTCATGCCGACCGGTGGCATCATGCCGGACAACCTCCATCGCTACCTGGCTCTGCCCAGCGTCATCGCCTGCGGTGGAAGCTGGATGGTGCCCAGCGACCTCATCGAGCAGGGTGATTGGCCTGGGCTGACTACGCTGATCCGCGAGGCCGTCACCCTGGTGCACCACGCCTGAGGTTCATCCCCCCTGCAAATCCGCTAGCATCGGGCTTGCGCTTCGCCAGCGGCAGGGCAGAATAACGGCCTCGTCATGCCATTTTGCAGGCCCTCCATGCATCCTGAACGCGATACCCGAATTCCCGTCACCATCATCACCGGCTTTCTCGGCAGCGGCAAAACCACGCTGCTGAACCACTGGGTCAAGCAACCCGAACTCAGCGACTGCGCCGTATTGATCAACGAATTTGGCAGTGTCGGGCTGGATCACCAGTTGGTGAAACAGGTGGATGAGCAGGTGATGCTGCTCGATTCCGGCTGTATCTGCTGCTCGGTGCAGGGCTCGCTGGCCAGCGCACTGCAGGAGCTGTTCATGAAGGCGTTGCGCAAGGAGATCAAACCCTTCCGCCGCCTCATCATCGAGACCACAGGGTTGGCCGACCCGGCGCCCGTGCTGTTCACCCTGCGTCAGGATAACTTCATCGCCGAGCGCTACCGCTTCGATGGCATCGTCACGCTCGTCGATGCGGTGCATATCGAGGGGCAACTGGCGCGCCAGTACGAGGCGGTCAAACAGATCGCCCTGGCGGATCTGCTGGTCATCAGCAAGAGCGATCTTGTTCCTCCTGAAATACTCAGCGCCTTGCAGCAGCGGTTAAGCCAGCTCAATGGCGCGGCCCCCCAGCATGTGGTGCAAGAGGGCGATCTGAGCCCGAGCGTGCTGGAGAAGATTGGCCCCTACAGCAGTGAGCGCGGCAAGGATGTGCGCTGCCTGCTGGCCTGGTTGCGAGCCGAAGCACCCAATTTGGGAGTGGCCTCACCGCTGCGACCGGTGGCCAACAGCAACTCAGCCATCGGCACCCAGCCGTCGGCGCCCAACAGCCATGCCGATGTCGCCAGTTTCAGTCTGCGCTTCGGCACGCCGCTGCAACCGGCGCGGCTCATCGCCGCCGTCGAGGCGGTGCAGGCCCAATTTGGCGATTCGCTGCTGCGACTCAAGGGAATACTGCAACTCGAAGGCGAGAGTCAGCCCCTGGTGATCCACGGTGTCCATGGTCAACTCTACCCACTGACCACCCTGGGCGACTGGCCAGAAGGCAAGGCCCAGAGCCGCCTGGTCTTCATTGTTCGCGCCGCCGCCAAAGAGCCGATTGAATCGCTATTTCAGCAGGTTCTCGCCCGCCCGGAGCCCAGTCTGGAGCAACAATTCCAGGCGATGTTTAACCCCACGGAGCAGGGGACCGACCAGTAAATGGTTCCTTTGTCACACTTTTTTGGCGTAAGCTGGCGGCTTGATGGTGCCGAGTGCCGGATTCCCCGCCGCCGCCCAGATGTCAGCTCAGAACCAGCCAACGACAGGATGTAGCATGATCCGTAAAAATCCATCCGGCCATCTGCCGGTCATCGACGAGTCCGCCTATATCGACAAAACCGCCATCATCTGCGGCAAAGTCATCATCAAGGAAAATGTATTTGTCGGCCCCTATGTGGTGATCCGCGCCGATGAGGTCGATGAGAGCGGCGATATGGAGCCCATCATCATTGGTGCCAACTCCAACATTCAAGATGGCGTGGTGATCCACTCCAAATCCGGTGAACCCGTGGTGATCGGCGAATTCACCTCCATCGCCCACCGCTCCATCGTGCACGGCCCCTGCGAGGTCGGCGATCGGGTCTTCCTCGGCTTCAACAGCGTGCTGTTCAACTGCCGCATCGGTGAGGGTTGCGTGGTACGGCACAACGCCGTGGTCGATGGCTGCGATCTGCCACCCGGCTTCTATGTGCCTTCCACCACCCGCATTGGCCCGAAGACCGATCTGTCGCAAATCCCGCGCGTCACCGCGAACGCCACCGAATTCTCGGAAGATGTGGCCCACACCAACATCGATCTGGTCAAAGGCTATAAGTCGCTGGCCAACGAGTTCTGACAGCCGACCATGGATATGGCGTCCAACAAAAAGGCTCCCGCAGGAGCCTTTTTCGTTATTCAGAGCGAAGTTCAGACCAATGCAGCCAGGGCGGCGGCATAATCCGGCTCCTGGGCCACTTCCGGCACCAGCTCGCTGTGCAGCACCTGATCCTGCTCATCCAGCACGATGACGGCGCGGGCGGTCAAACCCACCAGCGGACCGGTGGCGAACGCGACGCCGTAATCCTGCAGGAAGGAAGCACCGCGCATGGTCGACAGGGTGACGACCTTATCCAGCCCTTCGGCACCGCAGAAGCGTGCCTGAGCGAACGGCAGATCGGCAGAGATGCACAGCACCACTGTGTTGTTCAAAGCACTGGCTTCGGCATTGAACTTGCGAACCGACGTGGCGCAAACCCCGGTATCCACGCTGGGGAAAATATTCAGAATTTTGCGTTGCCCGGCTAGGCTGGCCAGGGTGACATCACTCAGATCCTTGGCCACCAGGGAGAATGGCTTGGCTTGGGCACCCACGGCAGGAAAATCACCAGCAACTTCGACCGGATTGCCTTGCAGGGTAATAGTGTGGCTCATGTTCGCTCCTGAAATTCGATGATTAACGAGGTACGGGTTGAGCCCAGAGTATAGGCAGCTTTTGGCGCTGGAAATACCGATCAATCACAAGGTTATTACCCCACAGCAGAGGGTCAGGGAGTGAACTACCCGGCCGACACCAGGCTAACCCTGACGCGCCTTGAAGCGCGAATTGGATTTACAAATTACAGACACCCGGCCGCACCGTTTGACGATTTGGCAATCGGGATGGCGAGTCTGCAACACCCGGCAGCCCGCGCAGGATATCAAAACGGATGGCACACGACCGGCCATAGTTGGTTCGCCAACTGTTTCGCATCCAGTCGTCATCTACACTCAAGTAGATGGTGACGAGCAGATCGTGATGGCGGCGACATCGACGAGTGGCTTGTTCACAGACCGAAACGCTCGGGGATATGCATATGAGTATCAGATGGCTGCTGATGGCTCTGGTGATGTTGCTGACGGCAACGAGCCAAGCCAGGGAGACGATCTACTGGATCCAATATGACATGCGGCCATTCTATATCCGGGATGGTGAGTACGCAGGCCAGGGAATTAACGAGATCGCCGACCAGATGATCCGAGATAAGCTGCCCGGCTATGACCACAAGATCATCTGGGGCAACGTGGCCAGAATAGTCACCATGCTGAAGAGCGGTCAGCCCATCATCTGCAGCAGCATGCTCAGAAGTCCCGAACGCGAGGCCATGTTTCTGTTCAGCAAGGAGTATCGCCGCGTCTCTGTTGCCCAACAGCTAGTCATCGCAGCCAAACGAGCCAATGACTTCTCCCCCTATCTGGGCTCAGATGGAACCATCGATCTGGAAAAGCTGCTGCGCGACAACAAATTTTCCGGGGTATTCCCGGTCGGCCGCTCCTATGGCAATCCCATCGACACCCTGTTGAGGAAATATATAGTCAACGACACCGCCCGGAGCCAGGCCAATTTTTCAATGTACGACCCCATGCGTACCATATTGAAGCAGGTGCATAGCGGGCGGAAAGACTTCACCATTGCCTATCCGACAGAGATTATCTACGAGCTGAAAACAGGCTTCCCCGATGAGGGGCCCAATGCTCTGGACAACGCCAAACCAGCGGTCGATCGCAATGAGCAACCCCTCTTTGTATTCTTTACGATCAAGGGGTTACCCGATTTTATTCCCTCCTATATTGCAGCCCCCAGAACACCGTGGGGCGAGAAAGTGATGGCCGAGATTGATGCCGTGCTGCCACGGCTCAGATTTACACCTGCCTTTATCCAGCCAATTTTCGACTGGAATGAGGGAGACGCACGCCAACGCCTGCAAGAGTATTACCAGAAGCACTCGCTGGCAGATAACGAAGCGAAGTAGGGATGGCAAACGCATCGCGGGAGATGTCAATCAAGCAACGCAGAGGAGTATGTTTACAACGTGAGCAGAATTCGGAACTGGATATGATGATGCGGTATTTTTTATTGCTGGGAGTTGCTCTGCTCAGTCTCTGGCAACCTGCCAGGGCCGCACTCTGCACGCTCCACTATTTCCAGCATGACTCCCGCTATGCCTATCGCACCGCCCTGTTGCAATTGGTACTCGACAAAACCGCAGATGAGGGGCGTTGCGTGCTGAGCCCGCAATTTACAACGGTAACCCAAGACCGCGGTCTGGCGCTGTTGCAGGAGGGGCGTATCGATGTGGTTTCCATGCCGACCACGCTGCAGCGGGAGCGGGAGTTGCTCCCGGTACGCTTTGATATTCTGCGCGGCCTGCTCGGTTACCGGGTATTGCTGATCCGCAAACAACGGCTCGCGGATTTTGCCGCCGTGCAGTCTTGGGAGGAGTTGCGCCGCTTCCGGCTAGGTTTTGGCAGCCAGTGGGCCGATCTGGCGCTGCTGCAATACAACAGCTTTCACGTCGTCGCCACTCCCCAGTATGAGTCGCTGTTTGGCATGCTGGCACGCGGGCGATTCGATGCATTTCCTCGTGGATTGAACGAGGCATGGCAGGAGCTGAGTGAACGCCAGACTGAATTTCCCGACCTGGTCGTGGAGCCCACACTGGCGCTCAACTACCCCTGGCCCGTCTACTTCTTTGTGCGACAAGGCAATCAACCGCTGGCCGAACGTCTGCAGCGTGGTTTGATGAAAGCCGAGGCCGATGGCTCCATGCGGCAGCTATTCATGCAGCACCATGGTCACCTGTTGCAGCAGGCCAACCTGCCCAAACGCCGACTCTTTCAACTCGTAAACCCGGCGCTGCCGCCGGGTACACCGAAATCCGATACCAGCTGGTGGTTGCCAGCCAGCCAAGAATCCGATTAGCGATGGCAATAAGCTCTCCCAGTCTCGCCCGACACAGCCTGACGCTCGCGCGACGGGATCCCCAGTGCCCGCTTCTGGTACCATAATGCCACTCCGCGGCCCGAGCGATGCGAAACCCAGCGGCCGCCCTCTTACTCTTTTGCTTTGGTACCTGCCATGTCCTTTGCCGATCTTGCCCTCGCCCCCGTCCTGCTGGAGAACCTGCAGCGTCTGGGTTATAGCCAGCCCACGCCCATCCAGCAGCAGGCGATCCCGGTCATCCTGGCCGGCCGTGATCTGCTGGCGGGCGCCCAGACCGGCACCGGCAAGACCGCCGCCTTCGTGCTGCCGATCCTGCAACGGCTGCTGACCCACCCGGCGACCCAATCCACCACGCCGGTGCGCGCCCTGGTGCTGGTGCCGACCCGCGAGCTGGCGGTGCAGGTGCATCAGAGTGCCGAGCGCTACGCCGCGGGCTGCCCGTTACGGGCCGCGCTGGTCTACGGTGGCGTCAGCATTGCCGCCCAGGCCGAGGTGCTGCAATCCGGCGTCGAGCTGGTGATCGCCACCCCGGGCCGTCTGCTGGATCACCTGCGTCAGGGGGTGGTGTCGCTGGCAGGTGTCGAGGTGCTGGTGCTGGATGAAGCCGACCGTATGCTGGATATGGGCTTTGCCGACGAGATCAACGCCCTGCTGGCGCAATTGCCCGATGCACGCCAGACGCTGCTGTTCTCCGCCACCTTCAACGAGGGCGTCTACCAACTGGCGAAGAGTCGGCTGCGCGATCCGCAACGCATCGAGGTGGCGGCGCGCAACAGTACCGCCCGCGAGATCGAGCAGCGGGTCTACGCAGTGGATAGCGAACGCAAGGCCGAGCTGGTCAGCCACCTGATCCGGGTCAAGGGCTACCAGCCGGTGCTGATCTTCAGCCGCACCCGCCAGGGTTGCGACAAGCTGGCCCAGCAACTGCTGCCACAAGGGGTACAGGCGCAAGCCCTGCACGGCGATCTCTCGCAAGCGGCGCGGGAGAAGGTGCTGCAGTCGTTCCGCGACGGCAGCCTGCAGGCACTGGTCGCCACCGATGTCGCCGCCCGCGGGCTGGATATTCCCGAGCTGAACTATGTATTCAATCTCGAGCTGCCCCATGTCGCCGAAGATTACGTGCACCGCATCGGCCGCACCGGCCGCGCCGGTAAAAAAGGGCTCGCCATCACCCTGTTCAGTCCCGACGATGCCCTGCGCCTGGAAGAGGTGGAAGCCGCGCTGGATCAGCGCCTGCCTCAGCAGTGGTTCCCCGGCTTCGAACCGGATCTGACGCGCAGCGTCCCCGCCCCGCGCCGCCACGGCAAAACCGCCGAGAAACAGCGTGCCAAGAAACGGGCACTAGGCAGCAAGGGCAAGCGGTAGCAGCAGTTAGCGGTTGGACTGATTCACCGGGCCGTAGTCAACCCGTCGCTTGGGATTTATACTCGCGCTATTGAATGGCTAGGATATCGTCATGGTCAAACCAACGCTGGAAGAAAAACAGGCATTTGCCGCCAAGGTGCGGGCGCGAAACTATGCGGCCAGCCTGCGTCTGGAAGGAATCAAACCGGGTCCGACAGACACCGCAGCCAGCAAAGAGAGCCTGCTGAACAAGTATCGGACCAATCTCGCCCGATGAGTCGTGACAAATACGGCACAGGCTCGGATCCCTACTGCTATCCAGGCAGTGACATCCTGATCAACACCCTCCATATTCGTGACGATAGGCTACTCGAAGAAGCGGAACGTGAAATATCGACGCTTTGTGCCAATCAGATTGAGTTTTCCCTGCCGCCCTACGATTTGAGCTATTTCTCCAGGATCCACAGCGCACTGTTTTCCGACTTGTATGCGTGGGCGGGTCAATTGCGCACCATTGATATTTCAAAGGGTGACACCCGATTTTGCTCATGCCACCGAATTGCCATAGAGGCGGATAAATTATTTTCCTTGGTTGATGACGGACTAGCACTGACAGCGCTGAGCCGCCCAGAGCTCGTCAAAACAGCCGCCGAATTTTATGCGGATTTGAATGTCATTCATCCGTTCCGTGAAGGCAACGGCCGGGCACAGCGCATCCTGTTTGAGCATCTGATCATCAACTGTGGTTATGAAATTGACTGGTCGCAGGTAGAGCAAGATGAGTGGTTACAGGCCAACATTGCCGGTTATTACTGTCACTACCAACCCATGTATGCCATCTTCGAAAAATGCATAGGCTCAGCCTTCACTGCCCGAGCATCTTAGCGATTCACCCGATGCCCAAGCCAGCAAGGGCAAGTGCAGCTAACTTGTGATCCTGATAATGCCACTGCGACTGGGCAGCTCACGCTGACACGCCGTGAACCCATCCGTGGGGGCTCCGCCGCGCCATCCCTGGCGCAGAGGGTCAGCTTAGCGCTACCCAGTCGCGGTGGTGCGAGTCTGGCAATATCAGGCACGGCTCCGGCTCTTGCCGGGCCTGGCATGCTCCGCAAGGTCAGGACGTTCACCGGCCCTCTGCCGCCCCGAGCGTGAGGCTGGCTGCAGGGAATGAGCCGCATGGATGCGGCGAGAGTCAGCGCTGGCACAGGGATGTGCCATCGCTGATGGTCACGGAGGCCAGCCGGTAAGCGAGGGATCAGGCGGCAGCGGGCATCAGGCCGTGGGTTAAGGGGGCATGGCCTTATGCCCCCTTACCGCCGCCGTCCGCCGCAGGTGGGCAAATCACCACAGCCTGCAAGGCGGAACCGGACCACTCGGGATCGGAATCAACAAGTCATCCGCACTCAATCTATTCACCTAATGAGCCAGTAAATGATTCACCATACCCACATCCCGGTTACGCCAACCCAAAAACCATGACTCAACGCAGGTTTTCCAGATATTTATGGTGATGGCCCGAGGTTAAAGAGACGAGAATGGGCTAAGCGGTAAACGTTGGACTTTACCCAAGCTACGAGCTGAGAAGTATATTGATATGAAATTAAAATGTCACTTCAGCAGGCGGTAATAAATATCAGCGGACATTGATAAATTCGCCATGCCAGCATGCAACTTTAAGTTGGTTTATGGTTATTGGCCTCAGGGTGGCCCAATATGATTCGGATAATTATTGCTCTATGTCTTATTCTTGTTCATTTTGAGTGCACCGCTGGAACCTTTGACGATGCAAGCTTAATTTTAATAGGGAAAGGAAATTCTTGTGGTGATTTTTTAGACTACAAACATGAGTACGGAAATGCAAGCGAAACACTTAGAAAACTTGAAAGCAGTGAAAAGTTATGGTCGTTTT
>JAYRLO010000083.1:0-10417 GCA_041905215.1 Aeromonadaceae bacterium | reverse complement strand
AATGATCACCAGATCGGCGGCGGCAATATCCTCGGCGGTCAGAGCATTCTTGGCTCCGACCGAACCACGAGTCTCCACCTTGACCCAGTGACCCCGCTTCTTCGCTTCACCCTCAATGGCTTCGGCCGCCATGAAGGTATGGGCCACCCCGGTCGGGCAGGCTGTAATCGCTACAATGCGCTTCATACTCATCGCTGTTTCCTTGCTTGGCGCTTGATGTGTATAGGGAACGGCTGCTTGCTCTGCCGTTTGTAGAAATTTCTTACTATCAGGAATTGCAGCGGTCACGGCCGCCTGATACAGACGCTTGCCATGGAAGCGAGCCAGATCGACATCCGCACCAGCCACCACCACCAGATCGGCAGCGGCTATCTCCTCCGGCGTCAGCAGACGAGGCTCACTCAGCTGGTTATGACACTCGACCACGGCCGACCATCCCAATTCGGCGCTGGCTTTTTCCAGCAACCCGGCGGCAATGATGCTGTTGGCGATCCCGCTCGGACAGGCGGTAACAATGACAATATTCATCAGAAAAACCTCAACTGAGTTGCTGAACGTCGATGCTCGCCATCAGTGAGGCAAGCTGTTGTGGATCCGCGATTCCGACCCCAATCTGCGTGACGGCCAACGCCGACACCGCCGAGGCCAGACGCAAAATTTGCTCTATCGGCCAGGACTGGCTGAGACCCCAGGCCAGACCAGCAACCATGGAGTCACCGGCACCCACGGTACTCACCACGCTCATGCGTGGCGGCTTGGCTTGCCACCAGCTGGTTCCGGCTCGCCACAGCACCCCATCGGCTCCGCGAGAGACCACTACATGGGGGATCTGGTAGCGAGCCTGCAGTGACTCGGCTGCAGCCATCAGCGCCTCCAAGCTCTCCAGTGGCTGCCCCGCCCAATCCGCCAGTTCATGCTCGTTCGGTTTGATGAGGAACGGCTTGGCGGTCAGCCCGGCGGCCATGGCAGCCCCGCTGCTGTCAAACAGCACCTTCTTGCCCTGCTCAGCCAGTAGATGCAGCCACTGACTCAATCGCTCCGGGGTGACACCGCGAGGCAGACTTCCGGCCACCACCACATATTCGATCTGCGGCAATAGCACCTGCAGCCGATGCTCAAAGCGCAGCAACTCCCCCTCTGAAACCTCGACACCGGGGAAATTCAGATCGGTGACCCGACCGCTGGCCTCCACCATCTTGACGTTGATGCGCGTGGCGCCCGGCACCACCAGGAAGTGATCGCCTAACTGGCACGCTTGAAACAGCTCATGGAACGGCGCCTGGTTCTCTTGCCCCAGAAAACCGGAGACCAGCACCTCAGCCCCCAGATCCTTGAGCACGCGGGCCACGTTGATTCCCTTGCCTGCCGGATGCAGGTGGCCGGAGTTGACCAGATTCACCTCGCCAACCCGCATCTGCTCCAGGTGACCAGTCAGATCCAGCGCCGGATTCAGGGTCAGGGTCAGGATCGGTTGTGTAGTCTGATGACTCATTCTCCGGCTCCTTCACCTTCACCCAGACCATCGGCGATCGCCTGACCTATGCTTTGCAGCGCAATCTCGGCGTCATCCCCCTTGGCGGTAAAGTGCAGACGGTGACCCTGACGAACTCCCAGACTAACCAGCTTCATCAGGCTCTTAGCATTCACCGGCTTACCATCGCCATCCAGATTGGCCACCCAGATCTGGCTGGAAAATTCCTTGACCGCCTTGACCAGCATGGCACTCGGACGTGCGTGCAAGCCATGTGGATTGATGATGGTAAAGGTGGCGGCCAAGCCATCCTGCGGTGCCTCGGTCAACAGCTTGATCAGCTCGGCACCGGTCGCAGACCACAGAGTGGCGACCTTCTGCTCACTGATGAGAGCAATCAGACGATCGAGCACCGGCTTGTGCTGGGCATCGCGAGCGGCGATCAACAACAGCCCCTGAACCGGAACCCCATCATGGCTGAACGGCTGGGTAGTCCGCACAAAGGCAACGCCGGTGCGCAGCACATCCTCGGCTACACGAGCCAACCAGAGACCTTGCCCCAGAGGGTTGGCCGCTGTCGCCAACACGGCACTCACCGCGGCCGGAGCCAGCCCCCCCGCATTCCTCAGTACCCCGGCGGCCGCAACCTGCAGCGCCAGGAGATCCTGGGCCGGAAAATCCAGCAGCAGGGTGCTGTCATCCAGCAAGAGTGGCTGACTCAATTGCTCGCCATTGAGCAGAGCCGCCAACTCGGCAGCCGATTGCACCCCCGGCAAGCGAGCCGCCACCTCATCATCACTGAGAACCCGGGTCAGCTGACGCAAAATGCCCAGATGTTCATCGGACTTGGCGGCGATGCCGATCACCACATAGGCCTTCTGGCCATCAGCCCACTCGATGCCATCCCGGAAATGCAGAACCTGAACCCCGGTCTGCCGTACCAGATCGCGGGTATCTGTGGTGCCATGAGGGATGGCGATACCACTTCCCAGGTAGGTGGAGGTCTGCGCTTCGCGCCGCAACATGCCATCCACATAGGCTTCAGAGACCAGACCGGCCGCGCTCAGGCGTGCGGCCATCTGTCGAATGGCCGCAACCTTGTCGGTCGCTTGTGCGCCGAGTTGAATATCATCTGTTTTTAGGGTCAACATAGGGTATCCCTCACATTTACGTATCCAGTCTCTGGATTAGGTATAGTGGCTTGCATGAAACCGCTCCAATCATTAACTTGAATACGTGATGGTTGGCGAGTTGAACACAAGATTAATCGTTTCAGCTATGATGCTGGATCGTTTCAGTGGTATATTCAAGCTCGAATGATTGAACAGCTTTCCGTAATATGATGCAGAGCACATTTACGGCACAAATAGAATGCGTACCTGGAGAATTCATCTATGAAACTCGAAGACGTCGCTCGTCTGGCCGGAGTCTCTCGCACCACCGCCAGCTATGTGATCAACGGTAAGGCCGAGCTGCACCGAATCAGCGCCAAGACACAGGAGCGAGTCATGGCGGTCGTGCGGGAACACAACTATCGCCCGGATCAGGCCGCCACGGCGCTACGTCTGGGCAGCAGTCGGCTCCTTGGCTTCATCCTGCCGGATCTGGAGAACCAGAGTTACGCTCGTCTGGCCAAGCTGCTGGAGGCGGGGGCTCGTGCCCAGGGATTCCAGCTCATCATCACCTGCTCCGATGACAATCCAGATACCGAGATGGCGTTGGCCGAAATGCTGCTCGCCCGACGGATCGATGCCCTGCTGGTCTCCAGTGTGCTGCCCACCACCAGCACCTTCTATCGTGACCTGCAAACCAAGGGGCTCCCAATCGTCGCCATCGACCGGGCCATGGACGATGAATTCTTCGCCTCGGTCATCAGCGAGGATATGCAGGGGGCCATGCGTCTGACCGACTCACTGCTGATTAACGAACCGCAAAGCATAGGCCTGATAGGCGCCGTTCCCGATATCGCCATCTCCCGGCAGCGCGAGCTGGGCTTTCGCAAGGCGATCGGCCACTCGGCGCCGCGCCTGGTCCCAAAAATTCAGCATGGTGGCCATTTCAGCCGCGAAGTGGGTGCCGCGCTCTGCGCCAAGTGGATCGACGAAGGGGAACTGCCGCAAGCCATTCTGACAACCTCGTACGTACTGCTCGAAGGGGTACTGGATGAGCTGGTGCAGCGTCCTGAGCTACTGGCGATGACCCAATTGGCCACTTTTGGTGACAACCGACTGCTCGACTTTTTGCCAATCCACGTCAATGCGTTGTCACAGCAGTTTCCGTTGATTGCCGAGAAAGCCCTGGCACTGACACTCAACGCCATCAACAGTCAGTACAAGCCCGGGATCCATGTCGTTCCGCGCGTCTTGAAGGTTCGTGCAGATAACTAAGCATGTTGCCGCCAACCCGGCCAAACCCGGTTGGCGACCAGCCATAGGTTCCAGCCCAGAGCGGAACCAGAGGAGTTGTAGATGAGAATAGCGCTGGCTTCAGACCATGCCGGTTTTGCCTTGAAACAAGAAATCCAAGCCCTGCTGCAAGCCCAAGGCCATGAGACGCTGGATTTTGGCGCCTATGACGAACAGGCTTGCGACCTGCCCGACAGCGTCTATCCAGCCGCCCAGGCGGTGAGCAAGGGGCTGGTCGATCGTGGCATCTTCATCGATGGTGTCGGCTACGGCAGTGCCATGATTGCTAACAAGCTGTATGGCGTCTACGCCGCCGTCTGTCAGGATCCGCTCTGTGCCGAGCTGGCACGCTCCCACTCCGACACCAATGTCTTGTGCCTCGGTGGCAAGATCATCGGCTCGGTGCTGGCGCTCGAAATCGTCCGGGTCTGGATGCGCACCGAACCCCTGAGCGATGAAAAATACCGGCGCCGCGTCGCCAAGGTGATGGCGATCAACGACCAGAACCTCAAGCCGCTGGCCTGATAAATAGCGTGAGTGACACCAGCAGACGACACATTTACAGGAGGCTCACAGATGGGCTTCCTGTCCCAAAACCAGAGAGATCCACCGGGAATTATTGCCGGGTCGGCTAAACTTTGAAGTAGCCAATGACATGGAGTCACCAACCATGCATCTTCCCGAGATCCCCGCCTATCAACGACAGCACGGTTTCTACCAGATCGAGAGACTGGATCCGCTGTTGAGGCTAACCATCGCCGAGGGCATGAATAAAGAGTTGATTGCCCAGTATCAGGCAGATATGGCGCGGCACATTGAACAACTCAGCAACCAATTGTGGGGGCTACACCTGATTATCCACGGTGATGTCCTCATGCCTCCAGATGCCTATGAGGCACTGATCGAGGTCACTCGAAACCATAAGAGACTCGGTCGTTGCGCCACCGCGGTAAAGCTCATCAATCCCAGCGCGGTCGGTATGTTGAAGGCCTTCTGGAGTCATATCTACCAATCGGCGGAGATCCCCTATCTCTTCTGCGATGACGATGCGGAGGCCGAAGAGTGGCTGTATGGCCAGATTGCCTGCGAGCAACAGCGACGCCGGATGGCGGGGTGAACGCTCACCCGACATGGATCTAACTGCACAACCCCATCAGATGTCGAGCAAAGTCGCGGGTAGCCACCAGATCGAAGCTGCCATCGGCTCGCTTGGTCGTCCGTAAGTACTGATAGAGCGCCACCAGCAATTTCAGAGCCTTTTCGTTGGAGAGCGGGGTACCGGGATCCAGCTGCTCCAGTGCCAGCATCAGAGCCTCCTCCAATGCACTCATGTCTACCACTTCAGCCTGGCGATACTGAAAACCATGGCCGGTCGCCAACCACTCCAGGGAACAGTTGGCCTGACGAGCGATCTGATTGGCGCGTGACAGGGTTGGTTCACTACCATTGAGGTATTTGCGGATCATCGCTTCGGAGAGACCGACGCGGCGGGAGAAAGCAGAGACGCTTTCGGAACCAATTAACTGACGCAATCGCTCGGCGAAGCTGGTTTCTGGCTCTGATGAACAGCAAGACATCTGACTCTCCTGTGATCCCGATGAAAATCTCGTACTTTAGTGTTGCATATTCGCACCAAGGTACGAGATTATGCGAGCCGCGCTAGTTTAGCAAATTCATCATCGAGGAGAAGAACATGTCTGACGCCTTTGTGCTGCAACAGACGCTGCCCACCAGCAGCCGCCTGGTATTTGGTTGCATGGGTCTTGGCGGTAGCTGGGATGCCCAGCCCGTCACCGAAGCCAACATAGCCCACGCCCATGCCGCCGTCGAAGCAGCCCTGGATATCGGCATCACGCTGTTTGACCATGCGGATATCTACACCCTCGGCAAGGCAGAGAGCGTCTTCGGCACCCTGCTAAAACGCAAACCATCCCTGCGGGATCGCATCCTGCTGCAATCCAAATGTGGTATCCGGTTCGGTGACGAACTCGGCCCCAAACGCTACGACCTATCCTACGACTACCTGCTGGCCAGCGTCGATGGCATTCTCTCCCGCCTCGGCGTCGACTACCTGGACACCCTGCTGCTGCACCGCCCCGACGCCCTGATGGATCCGGCCGAGGTGGCCGAAGCCTGGTTACGGCTGAAACTCAGTGGCAAGGTGCGTCATCTCGGGGTTTCCAACATGCACAGCGGCCAGATGGCTCTGCTGCAGCGGGAGCTGGCCGACCCGATCCTGATTAACCAGCTGGAGATGAGTCTGCTCAAACACGACTGGATCGAAGACGGCACCTGTTTCAACGACGATCAAGGCAAGGGCGCGCGGCAATGGGGCGATACGCTCGAGTACTGTCGTTTGCATGATATCCAACTACAGGCCTGGGGCTCACTCGGCAAGGGGTGGTTCAGTGGTGCCGCACCGCAGGATGCCCCCGCCAGCGTCCATGCCACGGCCACCTTGGTGAAAAAGCTGGCCCATCAATATGACGTCCCCACCGAGAGCCTGGTGCTCGCCTGGTTGCTGATGCACCCGGCCCGCATCCAGCCGGTGATTGGCACCAGCCATCCGGAACGCATTCGTGCCTGCAAGGATGCGGAGAGTGTCCCCTTGAGCCGGGGCGACTGGTATCAGCTCTACGTCACCATGCGTGGTCGTGAGCTGCCATGAGACTCGAGCATCGGATCCTGCACGCTCTGGTGACGCCGTACCTGGACAAGCAACAGGGCTCCGCCGCCCCGGTGGCTCTCGCCATCTGCGATAGCCACGGCGAACTGCTCTATTTTGTGCGCCAGCCCGGCGTCGCTCTACACAGCGGCACACTGGCGCAGAACAAGGCCTACACGGCGGCGCGGGATCGACAAGCCACCCGGGATCTGGGCAACTGGAGCCGGGAGTCCGGCCGTGCGCTGGCTTACTGGAGCGATCCACGTTTCACCGGTTTTGCCGGTGGCGTGCCACTGTGGCAGAAGGGGGAGCTCGTCGCCGCCGTGGGCATCAGCGGGCTGAGCGAAGAGGATGATCATCGGCTGGCCAGTGAACTGGTCGCCGACTTGGGCCAGCAGTTAAGCACCAACGCGGCTCGCTAACCCCGACGCGATACAAAACGCAGAGGGAACCAAGTCGAGGATGGTCCGCGCCGCGAGCCATCCCGACTCAGCGAGCATTGAGCAAAAATACTACCTCGCCGCGATAGTTGGGTTGGCGGGCAAACTGCCGCTGCCAGTCCAGCTGCCAGGCGCCATCCTGCACCAGACCCAGCTTGAAGGGCAGGGTCAGGTGTTGCAGTGCAGGCAGGTAAAGAGCGTAGTTGCCGACGGTGGCGCGGCTGCGGTAGGTCTGCACCACCAGTTCATCGACCACGCCGCTCAGACCATTGAGGGTGGCGATATCGCCATTGGCCCCCCAATCCAGCAGACCCGTGATGCCGAGCTGACAATCGGCAGGCAGCTGACGTCGCAACCAACGCAAGAACTCGGCATAGGCCGCCAGCTTGGGCGTCGCCGCATCGAAGTCAATCTGAATGCCGATCACCCGATTCCCTTTAGCCAGCCAGGAAGCGCGCTGGCGCAGCAGATCGCGCACCACACCCGGTTGCCAATCCAGGGTCGCAACCCGATAGCTGAGCCAGAGTTCTGGCACCTTGAGGAGGGAAGGCGGCAGCCCTTGTGGCTGCAAGCGCACAGCCTCCCCTTGTTGGCCGATATGCCCCTGCAGCAGGTAGAGCCGCTGCGCCTGACGCAGCACCGGCTGCGGCTTGACCGCCCCCCACAGCCAGAACTGGCGATAGTTTTCCGCCTCGACCCGGCTCTCGGCCCGGGTCGCCGGCGGAACGGCCGCAGTTGAGGCGGCATCGACAGCCATCCAGCCCCAGAGACCGACCAGTAGGCTGCCCAGCACCAGCAGGCCGACTCGGCTACCGCGACTCACCAGTAATACTTCTGCTGCTTCGACCAGGGCATGGCGACGTAACGGTGTTTCAGGGTCTGGAACCACCCCTTGCGCACCTCGATGGGGATCTCTTCCCCACCACCACAGTGGTTTTCGCCCTGATTGGCAAAGCAGTTGATTGCCTTATAGAGTGCAAAACTCTTCTCCTCTGCCGCGGCGTACGGATCCGTCATCACCGCCTGATAGAGGGTCATCGACTCCGGAAACGGACCGACGAAGCCATCTCCGGCACCGCCCAGCGCGGGCAATGAGGGCTTCTCGTAATAGGAGCTGTTAGGGCCGGTTCTGGGTGTGACATCGAAGCAGAGTCGGATCCTGGCGCCGGCCCCCGGTTGCGCAAGCTGCTGGACCGTCTCCAGCAGTGAGGGACACTGATACCCCTCTTCCGTGGTATAGGGCTGGGCGAACACGGTGGCATAGGCTGCCGGATCCGGCATTTGCGGCGTCAAGGCCGCGTAGTCCTTGAGGAAGCGGGTGAAGTGGCTGTGCTCCAGCTGCTTGCTGAACAGGGTGGAGAGCGCGGTCTGCCGCACCTCGGCCGACAGAGTGGTATCCGTCACCACCTTGCGCAGCGTCTCGGCTGGTGCCGATAGCCTCAACAGGCGAGTACGCCACTCCGGATTGGTCACCAGGGAGTCGGCGGCAAACATGGCCTCCAGCCGGTAGCTACGCTCCAGTGTCATCGCCATCGCCAGCTCTAGGGCACTCTTCTGGCTCGCATCCGGCTGCATGGCCCACAACTGACGCCAGTGCGCCTCGGCCTCCGGCCACAGCTCCTGAGCGAGCAGCGCCATGCCGCGCAGCATCTGTCGGCTGAAGGTCAGACGATCGAGTGACTGATCGGCGGCAGGCGGCGCAATGGCCTGCACCACGGCAGCGTAGTCGTGATCGATGTAGTAGCGGCGAACCAGTTGCAGGTAGTCATACTCGGCCTGCATGCCAGCCGCCGCGAAGCTGGCCTGTTGGGCCGTCAGCGCCTCGGCCGACAACAACCACTGCGGATCGCTGCTTCCCCGTAAATAGAGCAGATCCTGGATCAGCAGGAAGCTCGGTGGCATGCCATGACCCGGCTCATTGATCAAATTGCGGACGATCTTGGTAAACACCTCCGTCTTGTCATCCTCGGGTTTCAGGCTCTGCAACTCCTTGAGATAGATGGCGCCCAGCTTGTCCTGTGCCCCCTGCAACAGATAGAGGCGCTCATGCAGACCGATCGCCGAGTTGGCATACATCCCCTTCGGATAGGTGGCCAGATAGTGGGCGAAGGCCTGCTCCGCCTCGCTCAGCGCCGCCTGGTCGGCCTTGGTCACATCAAAGAAACCTTCATCATCCACCGCCTTGGCCTGGGCCTGATTGATGGCAACCCGGGCCAGCAGATAGCTGGCGGTCTCCTTCAGCCAGGGTTGGCTCTGCTGGCTCAGCGCCGTGAAGCGTTGCTTGGCCTCCGGGAAATCCCCCAGATAGAAGGCGCGGGCACCGCGCAGGTAATCGCTGTAACCAGTGGCTTCCGGGGTCGATGGCAAGGTGCTGAAATCCGGCAGGGTATCACTCTGACACAAGCCCAGCAGCGCTACCCGCGCCTCGGCCAGTTGCCGTTGCTCCTCGACGGGCAGGCCACTGGCTTGCAGGGCCTGTAAGAAGGGGATGGCCGCCTGAGGGCGATTCAGGCTGCAGCGCCCCTCCAGCCAGCCACTCGTCCGTTTGCCAGCCTCTTCGAGCAGCGCCGGGTTGACACCCAAAGCCTCGGCCAACGAGCTCATCGGCGGTAGCGCCTGCTCGGTCAACTGATCGAGGTCGACCTCCTCCAGCGGCTCAGCCGAGCCGGCATCCCCCGACTTCGCCGTGGTCGGATACAGAAGTCCCAGAGTGGTGCCGAGATCGTTGTCTGGGGAGAGGAAGGGAAGCGACTGCACTTCACAGTCGAGGCCATAGCCCTGCAATGCCAGATAGGGCTCGCACTCATCACCACCACCACACCCCCAAACGGGTTGGGTGGCCATCAATGCCAGAACGCTGGCAACTTTCCATGGGGTATTCATGCTCTCTCCCTGAGCGTGCAGCCTCTCAACGCGGCACAATTTGGTATCCAATGAGCCCCATTATGCCAAGAGTAATGAGTTGCCGTCACGAAGAGAGCATCAAACAGGCCAAATTCGGGGCTCGGCTCTTACATGAGTGGTGCTGCCGACCAAAAGCTAAGGCCCGTGTAGTGACATAGCGCCAGGCATAGTTCCAGGCATAGCTCAGGGATACTCGAATATGTTTGGTGAAACAGACCTTGTATCTCGGTGTACTGTTTGAGCGCCTGGATCAACACCCACAGCATTTATAAGACTCTGCAAACTCACAGCGGTACGAATGACGACGTGATCCACGCTGCACTATTTGTTTTTCAATTGAATCTATATTGGCCATCTGTGTGATTGAACAATTTCCGAGCAAATCACAACAGCGATGATGATGCTCCATAGACAAGGAGAATAGTCATGAAACCAACCAAGCGATGGATGCTGATCGTCCTTTTGAGCCTACTCGGCGCCTGCGGAGGAGGCAGTGACTCGACGGAAAATAACCGCACACATCAAACGATCG
>JAYRLO010000082.1:0-10426 GCA_041905215.1 Aeromonadaceae bacterium | reverse complement strand
TCACTCTCAACCACCAGATCCTTGCTCACCTCCGTATTAACTGGGGAAATCTCGTCCAGGATCTTTTCAACATCCAGGATCTCGACTAGCTCACCGTCAACTTCAGTGACCGCCGTCATGTAGTTATAGCGACCGGCACCCTTCGGTGGTGGCAAAATGGATTCCCAATTCATATTGATGATCCGCTCTACGGAGCCGACCAGGAATCCCTGCACAGAACGGTTGTACTCTGCGATGATGATGAAGCATTTGGAGAGATCGGCAATCGGACGGCCGCCCGTCGCCATGCTCAGATCGATGACCGAAATGGTATTTCCACGAATATGGGCCACGCCCCGTACATACGGATGCAGCTTCGGCATTATGGTCAGTTGAGGACATTGCAAGACCTCACGGACTTTGAACACGTTGATGCCAAAACGTTGGCGACCATTCAGACGGAACAACAACAATTCGAGACGGTTTTGCCCCACCAACTGGGTTAATTGGTTCACTGAGTCCAAAATACTCGCCATAATTCTCTCCTGTGAGGCTAAATGGCATCCTTTGTGCTTATCAAAGTGAAGCCAGTCGATCGTCAATCTCTCGTCGATAACCAGAAGCGACGATTGTGCGGTCAAACTTCATTACTGCAAGGATAGTACATTCTTATATGTCGTTATTTTGCTTGAACAGCAAGTACTTGAAAATGATTAGTCGCCATTGTCTGCTCGCGGTAACTTTTTTGGCCATACCACTCGCGGCGGAAGAGCCCTCATTGCATGATCAGCTCAAGAACTACGCCGAGCAGTTCGTCTATAGCCAGATGGTCATTGATCCAACGACACAGGTTGAAGTTGAGGCAGAAAAGATCGACAACCGTCGCCAACTGCATGATTGTTCCGGGCATATTACAGCTAGTGTAGCGAATGATGAAATCAAACGTAGAACCACGGTGAAATTAAGCTGTGACCAGCAACCGACATGGGAAACTTACGTGCCGGTTCGTATTCGGGTCCTTAAACCCGTTGTTACCGTCAGCACACCGGTCAGTAAAGAGATCGCCTTAACTGCCGATATGCTCAAAGTGGACTTCGTCGAGGAGCAATTCATCCGTGGTGATGTGTTCACTGAAATTGCTCCGCTGATTGGCGTACGCAGTCGTCGTGAGCTGCGCCCTGGCCAACCTGTGCGCCAAAGCCAGATCTGTGTAGTATGCAAGGGTGACACGGTACAGATTGAAGCCGCGACATCAGCCTTTGCCATCCGAACCGCGGGGCAAGCGCAGCAAGATGGTAGTTTTGGCGACACAATTCGAGTGGAGAACCTACGCTCACACCGAATCGTCAGTGCCACTGTGATAGCCATTGGGCAAGTGCGCGTGAAACTGTAAAACACAAATTAATTTTCTAAAGTTTCTCCGCCCATGGTCGATAAGTGGGTCAGAGGCAAATCAGGGAAACAAAGGGTAGTTCATCATGGCCATCAACAACGTCAACAATCTGCTGAACCGAACCACCAATCAGGTTGGTAACGGCACTACGGCAAATGCCAGTTCGACGGCACAAAACCTGGAGTCCAGCACTCAAGGCAAGGTCGTCGTGCGTCAAGATGCTGTCGTGCTGACTGATCAAGCGCAGGGGCTGACCAAAGTGCAACAACGGATTAAAGATTCTCCGTCCACCAATCAGGGCAAAGTTGAAGCGCTTAAATCAGCTATCGAGCGTGGATCATATACGGTTGACAGCCAACGCGTTGCCCAGAAAATGATGGATATGGAATCTGACCTGGATAGCCTTAGCCGATGACCCTGTTGCCTGAACTGCTTGAACGCCAAAATTTGCTTCTTGATTCCCTGCTGACGCTGCTTGAGGAAGAGTTTGACTTCCTCAAGCAGCGTCAAGTGTCTGAACTTCCTGAAATCGCCAGTCAAAAACAACAGCTGCTGGAACAACTCCAGCAGCAGGATCATCAAATCAGCCAACACCCCGATCGAGATGCCCTGAAGGATGAACTGAGCTCGCTCAAAGAGATGCTCGTGGAGAAGCTTCGACACTGTCAGGAAAAAAACGAAGTGAACGGCAAGCTGATTGAGCTGAATCTGGCTGCCAACCGTCGTCTGGGTAGTGTATTGACCCAACTGCGCGACAGAAACAGCATGACCTATGATAGCAAGGGGTCTGCTCGCGCCTTCGGTGGCTCGAATCTGAATCTGAAGGCCTGATAACCCGATATGAAAAAACCGCCAGTTGGCGGTTTTTTTGACTGCAGCTCTCTAGTCTCTAGAAAGTTCCCTGTAACCGGTAGAGATCGTAAAGGACCTTGGTATCTAGCTCCAATTCCGTGGCATACATGTTGTCCACCGGATAGGTGCGAACCACCCTAGCCCCTCGAACCATGCCATCGACCGAGACTTGCATCTGGTTATTGGTCTGCACCGCATCTCGCAAGGTTGTGCTGCCCTGCAACGATTGACCATACACCTGCTCTGTCAGCTCACGGTACGCATCCAACTTGGAGGCGCGCATCGCCTGTAGCATCTTCTCGTTTTTGGAAGGGCCAGGCTGAACATCCACGATGCCGTAACCGATCGCATGCAATACCGGGAAACGCTCCGGCTCTTCAACCTGATAACGGGTGGTGCTGGTGTTGGAACAAGCCGCCAGACCCAGTAACCACGCAGCCATCACAATACGCTTCCACATGACAACCACCTTCTATTAATGTGTCAATTGAACCGAAGTTCCATACTGGCTCCCCGGATACTCACCTCGCACCAGCATGCCCTTGGTAATGGTGACCACAGGACCACTTTCGAGTGAACCACGCAGCATGCTCGATGGGACAAAACCTTGCGCGGTGGCCTCCACCATGTGCGTCTTCAGACTAACGATCCGAGCATTGATGACGATACCCTTCTCATTTCGAGACATGGTCCCAGTCAACACACGCGATACGGGGACTCGTTTAGCCAGCTCGGTCCAATCCCGGCTGAACACGAAGTCCCCCTCCGGCGTCACCTTGATGCTACCCGTCAGCTTGTAATCGAACACGATCTCGCCACGACGATGCAGCTCATGCACGAAGTCTTCAGCCAACTGCTGACCAAGCCAATTACTGGTTTCCAGAGTGCCAAGATTGACGAACGATGCCACGGCAATCGGCGAAACTGAACTGCCACCCGCCAATTTGGTTTGAAACAAGCGATCGGCCAGCTCGGACACCAACTTATTCAGCTCGGTGCCGCTTCCCGTCGGGCCAGCATACGGCGTCGTTTGGGCTGACTCAGTAGAGCTGGAACACCCGGTTAAGGCCACCAACAGACTCACCCACAAGGCCATCTTTTTCATGACGAACTCCACGCTGTAATTTTGGCATTACGCTGTTATCGGCAAGCACATGCATTACTTAAGCCGGAAATAGCAGACTTCCATCCCAAACCCAATATTGTAATTCCGGCACACATAATGCATTTACTCCAACAAATTCCTAGCAAGATGAATACCATGAAACGATGGATTTGGTTGCTGTTGTGGCTGGCCCTCCCGGTTCACGCCCAATGGTTCACCACAGTCGGCAGTGCGCCGATTATTGATGGTGATGTTGATCAAGCTCGCGAACAGGCGACCCAAGAGGCGTTGCGCCAGGCCATGCTGCAAGCCGGAGCCTCGGTCTCGAGTATCCAGAATCTGAGCAATGGCGCCCTGACTCGCGACCAATTCCAGATCCGCAGCAACAGCGAGATTCGCCAGTACAACTTGCTGGCCGAAGAGCGACGCAATGATCGTCTCACGGTCAAACTCAGAGCCTATATAGTGGCGGAGCGCGGCAAACAGTGTAGCGGAGCCCGTTATGCCAAAGGGATCTCACTGATCCGCTTCCGTTTTGCCGAACCCGAGCAGGCCAGCTACGGCCAGATCTATGAATTGAACCGCGAACTGACCCGTCAACTCTATGGCCGACTCAGTAACCTGCGTCAGAATTTCGTCACCCGGCGGTGGCTGGATGCCAATCTTGGACTGGATCCGCGTCGCCTGGAGTTTGGTGAGGCAGGTTATGTGCGTCAGATGCAGAGCCTGGCCACCGACACCGACAGCCAATACCTACTCTTCGGCGTCCTGCAGGACGTATCTCTGCGTGATGCCGATGGCAATGTGTTGCAGCAATGGCTCAATGATCCGGTTCGCCAATTTACGCTCCAGATCTATCTCTTTGATGGTCTCAGTGGTGAGCTGGTCGATCAGGGTACCTACCAGAGCAAAGCAGCCTGGTCGTTTGATAAGCAAGAGCAGGTTGATGTTACCGGTCAGCCCTTTTGGCACTCGGCCTATGGCAAGGAGATCAGCGCTCAACTGGATCGCCTGACCCAAGATTTGCAAACCACACTGCAATGTACCAATCCAGTCGCGCGCATCACCCGTATCGAGGGGGATAACTACCACATCAACCTGGGTAAACGCCATGGCATCAAAGTTGGGGATCGACTCTATATCGAACAAAAAGCCAACTTTACCGATGGTTCAGGTCGAGAGCGCACGGTTCGCAACCCGACCATGAGTGCCATGGAGGTCAAGCGCGTCTATGACAACAACGCCATCATGATGCCAACCAGCCAATATGCCCCGGGCAATATCCAACTCAACGATTTAGCCATCTTGGAATAATGCTCAGATCAGGCTGGTGCATCGAAGCACCAGCCTAGATTTCGAGGCGATGTTTGTTATAATGCGCCCGCCTTGGCACCCATGCCGAGCCAGTGTCCCCGTAGTTTAACTGGATAAAACTGTTGCCTCCTAAGCGACCGATCTGGGTTCGATTCCCGGCGGGGACACCATGCTTAACCAGAGATTTCGATAAGCCAACACATTCACACGTTCCCCTTCCGACTGAAATACTCGCCACAGCACAGGCACATGAGGCGATCGTGAATGGATCTACCGAGCCAGCCGCAAAAATAGCAACGGCGCCCGAAGGCGCCGTTGTGACATCCGATCTGAATAAACTTATTGCACGGTGACACGAGCAAACTTGCGTTTGCCGACTTGCCACACGGCAGTTCCTGCCGCCACCAGCAACTTGCCATCGGCAATCACCTCACCATCACGCTTGACGGCATTTTGTTTGATCATGCGTAGCGCTTCAGAGGTAGTCTCGACGAGGCTGGCCTCTTTGAGCAGATTGGCCACGGCGATACCTTCGGCTTCGGCGGTCACGGTCACTTCCGGCATTTCGTCCGGAATGGCGTTCTTGGAGAAGCGCAGGGTGAAATCGTTGTGCGCCGCTTCGGCCGCCGCTTCATCGTGGAAACGAGCGATGATCTCCTTGGCCAACCAGATCTTCACATCCCGCGGGTTCAGGGTGCCAGCGGCAATCCCGGCCTTGAATTCAGCCAGTTCACTCAGGGAACGCGCCGAGAGCAGCTCGTAGTAGTTCCACATCAGCTCATCGCTGATCGACATGATCTTGCCGAACATATCATTGGGGGCATCGTGGACACCGATGTAGTTGTTGGCCGACTTCGACATCTTCTTGACGCCATCGAGACCAACCAGCAGAGGCATGGTCAGCACGCACTGAGTCGGCATACCCGCATCTTTTTGCAGCTCGCGCCCCATCAACAGATTGAACCGCTGATCGGTACCGCCCAGCTCGACGTCAGCCTTCAGGGCCACCGAGTCGTAACCCTGTAGCAGCGGGTAGAGGAACTCGTGGATGGCGATGGACTGGCCACCAGCATACCGCTTCTTGAAATCATCACGCTCCAGCATCCGCGCAACGGTCTGCTTGGCCGCCAGCTTGATCATGCCGGTTGCCCCCAGCTCCTTGAGCCAGGTGGAGTTGTATTCGATGCGAGTCTTGGCCGGATCGAGGATCTTGAATGCCTGTTCGGCATAGGTCTTGGCATTGAATTGAATCGCCTCTTCCGACAGCGGAGGGCGAGTGGTGTTCTTGCCGGAAGGATCACCGACCTGCGCGGTAAAGTCGCCGATCAGCAGGATGACCTCATGCCCCAGATCCTGGAAGGTACGCAGCTTGTTGAGGATAACAGTGTGGCCCAGGTGGATATCCGGCGCAGTTGGATCCATCCCCAATTTAATCCGCAACGGACGACCTTCTTTGAGTTTGGCAACCAACTCGGATTCAACCAGTATCTCTTCGGCTCCGCGCTTGATTTCGGCCAATGCGGCTTCCAACTGGGACATTCTTCTGCACTCCGTAACTAAATGAAAAAACCCGCCCATCTTACGGAATGGCGGCGGCAATGGAAAGTCTGTAAACTGGCGCGGTCTTGACACCGACTGCGCCACAAATGGCGCGCGCAACAACCGTTGCAGGCACAAACCTGCGCCAGCACTCACTAAGTAGTTAATAAATAGATGGCATTTTCAGGATTGCATTCATTTCATTTATTCCGGTCATGGCCGTCCCACGGAGCGGGAACCTCTCTCTTTTGTCGCTGCACCGTGTCGCAACGTGAGTGCTTGCTCTCCCCCCATCAGCAGGAGCCATCGAGATGAGTGATCTCTACATCGGCCTGATGTCCGGCACCAGCATGGATGGTATCGATGCCGTACTCGTCCGTTTCCATGGTGAACGCCCCGAATTGCTAGCCAGCCATGCGCAACCCTGGCCGGTCAAGGTCACCAATCGGCTGCATGCGCTGTGCAATCCAGGCCCCAATGAAATTGATCGCATGGGCGAGATGGATCAGATCGTCGCCGTCCATTTTGCAGGAGCCGTCAGGGCACTGCTCGCCAAGACCGGTCATCATCCGAACCAGATCCGGGCCATTGGTTCCCATGGCCAGACCATCCGCCATAGACCCGAACTGGGCTTCACGTTGCAGATAGGCAACGGTGCCCGTCTGGCCGTCGAAACCGGCATTGATGTGATCTGTGATTTCCGCGCCAAAGATATGGCACTCGGCGGTCAGGGAGCACCTCTGGTCCCCGCCTTCCATCAGGCCGTATTTGGTTCACCAAAAGGACCGCGCATGATCCTGAACATCGGCGGCATTGCCAATGTTTCCGTGCTGCCGGGCCCGGATGATCAGGTGTTCGGTTTCGATACCGGGCCTGGCAACACGCTGATGGATCAGTGGTATCGCAAGCATAAGGGCGGTAGTTACGATCCCAAGGGAGCTTGGGCGGCAAGCGGCTGGGTGAACACCGAGCTGCTGGGACGTTTGCTGGGTCACCCCTACTTTCACATGCCACACCCCAAAAGCACAGGGCGCGAAACCTTCACCCTGCCCTGGATGGAGCTATTTTTGGCCGAACGACCACCGATGCGCCCCGAGGATGTTCAACGCACGCTGCTGGAGTTCACCGCGCGGAGTATCACGGATGCCATAGGTCCGCTGGCCACTGGCATCCAAAACCCCGAGCTGTTTATCTGCGGCGGCGGTGTACATAACGACGCCCTGATCTATCGCTTGATGGATCTGCTTCCCGGTTGGCAACTGGATTCTACCGATGCGCTGGGTCTGCATCCCGATTGGGTCGAGGCCATCGCTTTTGCCTGGTTGGCCAAGAGCTTCCTCGATGGCCGCGCCGGGAATCTCTCGGCAGTCACGGGAGCCAGTCGTCAGGCAATCCTCGGCTGCCTCTGCCCGGCTCGTTAACCCCCAAAACAAAGGCTATGTCCCAGTTACGTGTTGGAAGGCTAATCTTGAAGTAGGTCATCACCCAGAGGGCCTCAATCATGGATACCCAAGCCTTTCAACATCTACTGTCTCTCTTCCCTCAGCTCACCTTGCGCCAACGTCGTCTCGCACACCATGAACTCTCCACCCCTCATCCCGTCACTTCGCTGGCCACTCATTTACCGGATTGCCGCTGTTGTCCCCATTGTCAGGCTGAGGCCGCTCAATTAGCACCCTGGGGGTGGAGCCGAGGATTACGCCGCTATCGCTGCAAGCAGTGCCAGCGCACCAGTTCAGTTCTGACCAAGACGCCCATGGCCAGATTGCGTAAGGCTGACTGCTGGGAGGAGTACGCTCAAGCTCTCATTGAGGGACTCACCGTCCGACAGGCGGCCGCTCGTTGTGGGGTCGCCAAGAACACCGCTTTCTTGTGGCGTCATCGTTTCCTGAAAGCCATGGCTGCCCATCAGGCAACACGGGAAGAGGGGATTGTCGAGGTCGATGAAACCTTCTTCCTTGAGTCGTTCAAAGGACAACGAGGATTACCCCGTCCGGCCCGTCGGCGAGGTGGTAAGGGGCGAACCAGAGGGACCGGGCCGGATTACATCCCGGTGATGGTGGTGCAGGACAGAGCGGGCCATCTGGCAGATTTTCAGTTGGAGCGACTGGATGCCAAGACCGTCCAGAGGGCGCTGAAGCCGCTCATCGCGCCGGATGTAGTGCTCTGCAGCGATGGCGCGGGGGTGTATGCAAGTTTCAGTCGGCGGGAAGGAATAACGCATCAAGTGGTGCACAACCGACAAGGGGAACGAGTCGTGGGTGCGTATCACATCCAGCATGTAAACGGGTACCACAAGCGGCTGAAAGAGTGGATGAGCCGATTCCACGGGGTAGCGACGCACTATCTGAGGAATTATTTGGGTTGGCGGAGGATGCTGGAGCGCTATGGACGGGAAGTGGATATTCCATGTTGTTTGCATGAGGCGCTGGGGCGCCCCATGCAACACGTAACTGGGACATAGCCAAAACAAAAGGCCTGTCTCTGTTATGCGTTGATAGGTCCATGGCCTGGAGTCCGGACGAGCGGTTCCGATTCATCACAGCGACTTAGGTAGCGCTAAGCTGACCCTCTGCGCCAGGGACGGCGCGGCGGAGCCCCCATGGATGGGTTCACGGCGTGTCAGCGTGCGCCACCTTGTCGATGTAGCCTGGACTCTCGATAGGTAACTGGGACAGAGCCAAACAAAAAGGCGCTTCATAGCGCCTTTTCTATTGTTGCACCCAGGGTCGACGTGCCGTTTCAACTGGCAGGAACAAACTCCGGCAACACAGACAACCACTGCTGCCAACGCACTATGGCCGTCACCAAGGCTTCATCCTGATAGGGCTTCGGCGGCAGCAAGCCCCAGATTGGCTTCGGCCAGGCCGCATCTTCATGAAAACGGGCGACATGGTGCAGATGCAGTTGATCAACCACATTGCCAATCGCTGCGATATTCAACTTGTCCGGCATCAAGGAGGCTTGCATCAGTCGCGCAATGCTACAGGATTCCGCCAACAGGGTAGCCGCTTCATCCTCCAGCTCATAGATTTCGCGAACCCCAGCCCGACGCGGCACCAGGATCAACCAGGGATAGCGACTTTCCCGTGCCAGCAAGACGCGACAAAGCGGTAAATCCCCCAAGCAGACGGTATCGGCCGCCAGCGTGGGGTGTAATTGGAAGTTGGAAGTTAGTCCGGCCATCGGCGATCTCGTTCGCATGAGTGGTTGTGTTCGGTGAGTACAGCTTACCCCGCACCATGCCTGGTGCAAGGGAATTCACTGGCCAAGAGACTCACCGCACAAACAAGCAGCGAACCGTGTCAGAACTGCTGTACGGCCCAACTGATAAACCGCTTCCGCTGCTCCGGTGTCGCCTGCAAAAACAGCTGCTGCAATTGCCCATCCAGAGGTGCTCCGCCGATGGCCGATGTCGCAGGGGCCGAAGCAGGTGCAACCACAGATCCCGTTGTCACTGGAGCTGCCGCCACAGCAACGGACGAGGTTGAGCCCGAGGTCATCAGTTGGCTGGCCAGCAGTTGCTGATAGTTGACTCCCAACTGCAACCCGTTGATCGCGACCTCGCGCTGGGTCATAGCAATCTCGTTGCCCTTCCCATCCAGCAATCGCGCCGCAGGCTGCTTGGCATACTGGCGCTTCTGCGCATCAGAGCCCAGCGTTGACGTCGTCAACAGCAGATCCTGCTCGCCGACCGACAGCGTGATCAGTTGCGGTTCAGAGCTCAGGGTTTCATCGTTATCACCGTTGACACGGGCGGGCAGTGTCTCGTCATAACGCACGAGCAGATGGTGTTCACCTGGCTTCAGCTCCATGGCCTCCCTCGCCAGACCCTGTTCTGGCGCTATCGCCAGAAGTTGCCATGCCGGATCCAGCTTTAGCGTAGCGGCACACACATTGCCCACCATCGGCATAAGGAAGGCAAGCGCTATCATAAGGCCACGTAATCTCATGGTCGTTCTCCTTTTCGTTGACCGACCTGAACCCTAACAGACGAATATGACAGTTTTGTCACATGACAAAAAAATGGCAGCAGGATGACAAGCGCCGCAGAACGACAAAAATGAAACGGGCCGAACGTGAGTCGGCCCGCAGTGAAATCAGGAAAGGGTGCACAGAATGGGAAATGAGCGTCCGTGACGCTTTTACCAATAACACCGTAAAGCCCGGTCATTCATGGCGGGGATATAAGGTGAGAACGGCATAGCCGTTCCGTGGTTAATGGGGTGTTTGCTGTTGCTCGA
>JAYRLO010000081.1:0-10605 GCA_041905215.1 Aeromonadaceae bacterium | reverse complement strand
GGGTACGACCACCTCGGCCCTGACGACCTTCGAAGTTACGGTTGCTGGTGGCGGCGCAGCGCTCGCCCGGTTGCAGGCGGTCGTTGTTCATGGCCAGGCACATGGAGCAGCCCGGCAGACGCCATTCAAAACCGGCTTCCACCAACACCTTATCCAGACCCTCTTCTTCGGCCTGCTTCTTCACCTGTTGCGAGCCAGGAACCACCAGGGCTTGGACGCCAGCGGCGACCTTCTGACCCTTGGCCAGGGCAGCACGAGCCACCTCGGCGGCGGCGCGCATATCTTCGATACGACCATTGGTGCAAGAGCCGATAAACACCTTGTCGATGGTCACGTCGGTCAGCTTCTTGCCCGCCTCGATGGCCATATACTCCAGCGCCTTGGCGCAGGAGTGGCTCTCGACCGCATCACTGAAGGCAGTCGGGGCCGGGATCGGCTGATCGATGCCGATGACCTGGCCGGGGTTGGTACCCCAGGTCACCTGCGGGGCGATGGCGGTGCCATCGAGTTCGATATAGGCATCATAAGTGGCGCCATCATCGCTCTTGAGCGTCTGCCAGTATTCGACAGCAGCATCCCAGTCGGCACCCTTGGGCGCGAAGTGGCGCCCCTTGAGGTAGGCGAAGGTGGTTTCGTCCGGGGCAATCATACCGGCCTTGGCACCCATCTCGATGGCCATGTTGCAGACGGTCATCCGCTCTTCCATGGTCAGGGCTTCGATGGCTTCACCGCAGAACTCCACTACATAACCGGTTCCACCGGCGGTGCCGGTCTTGCCGATGATGGCGAGGATGATGTCCTTGGCGCTGATGCCAGAGGCGACCTTGCCCTTGATCTCGATCTTCATGGTCTTGGCGCGGGACTGCTTCAGAGTCTGGGTGGCCAGCACATGCTCGACTTCCGAGGTGCCGATACCAAAGGCCAGGGCCCCGAAGGCGCCGTGGGTGGCGGTATGGGAGTCACCACAGACGATGGTGGTGCCTGGCAGCGTCAGGCCGATCTCTGGGCCCATGACGTGAACCACGCCTTGCCACTTATGGCCGAGGCCATACAGGGGCACACCGAAGTCATCGCAGTTTTGCATCAGGGTCTGCATCTGCACCCGGGCCATCTCGCCGGAGGCGTTGATGTCGCAGGATTGGGTGGAGACGTTGTGATCCATGGTGGCCCAGGTGCGATCGGTGCGGCGCACCTTGCGACCCATCTGCCGCAGGCCATCAAAGGCCTGGGGGCTGGTCACTTCATGGACCAGATGACGGTCGATGTAGATGATGGGCGTTTCGCCTGCGGCTTCATACACCACATGGGCTTCAAAAACTTTCTGATAAAGCGTCTTGGCCATGGATTAAATCTCCCGGATGCGGGCAGCGATCTGGCTACCCATGTCAGAGGTGCTCTGCACCGGATGTTTGCCACTCTTGCCCTGCAGCAGATCGCCGGTCAGGTAGCCGTCGGCCAGAGTCTCGGCCACGGCGCGCTCGATGGCCTGGGCCGCCTGCTCTTGCTTGAAGCTGTAACGCAGCATCAGGGCGGCGGAGAGGATCTGGGCCACCGGGTTAGCGATGTTCATGCCGGCGATATCCGGAGCCGAGCCACCGGCCGGCTCGTAGAGACCGAAACCGTCAGCGTTGAGGCTGGCAGAGGGCAGCATGCCCATGGAGCCGGTGATCATGGCGCACTCGTCAGAGAGGATGTCGCCGAACAGGTTGGAGCAGAGCAGGATGTCGAACTGGGACGGATCCTTGACCAGTTGCATGGTGGCGTTGTCGATATACATATGCTGCAGCGCAACTTCCGGGAACTCCTTGGCCACCTCGGTCACGACCTGACGCCACAGGATGGAGCTTTGCAGCACGTTGGCCTTGTCGATGGAGGTTACCTTCTTGCGGCGCACCATGGCGGACTGGAAGGCGATGCGGGCGATGCGCTCGATCTCATAACGGTGATAGACCTCGGTGTCGAAGGCCTTCTCCATGGCGCCTTCGCCTTCACGCCCCTTCGGCTGGCCGAAGTAGATGCCACCGGTCAGCTCACGCACGCAGACGATGTCGAAGCCACGATCGGAGATATCGGCGCGCAGCGGGGAGAGGGCGTTGAGCCCCTGGTGGATCTGAGCCGGACGTAGGTTACAGAACAGCTTGAAGTGGCCACGCAGCGGCAGCAGGGCACCGCGCTCGGGCTGATCGTTGGGCGGCAGGTGCTCCCACTTCGGGCCGCCGACCGAGCCGAACAGCACGGCATCGGCGGCTTCACAGGCTTCGAGCGTGCTCTTGGGCAGCGGGCAGCCGTGGTTGTCGATGGCGATGCCGCCGACGTCATGTTCACTGAACTCAAAACCGATGCCAAAGGTGGTGGTCACTGCCGCCAGTACCTTGCGGGCCTCTGCCATCACTTCCGGGCCAATACCGTCACCGGGCAGTACGGCAATCTTGTAACTTCCTGTCATCAGATAGTCTCCAACTTGGATTTTTGCGAAATTTGTTCTTTTTTCTCGGCTACTTGGCAGGCGCGATGGATGTTGTTCATCACATGAACCAGCGCCTGGGCGGAGGACTCGACGATGTCGGTAGCCAGCCCCATGCCGTGGAATTTGCGTCCTTCGTACTCGGCGACGATATCCACCTGACCCAGGGCATCTTTGCCTTCGCCCTTACTCTTCAATTCATACTTGTCGATGCGCAGATCGTAGCCGGTGATGCGGTTGATGCATTGGTATACCGCATCCACCGGGCCGTTGCCGGTGGCCGCTTCACACACCATCTCGCCACCCACCTTCATGCGCACGCTGGCGGTCGCCATCACGCTGCCACCGGAGAGGACGCTCAGATAGTCGAGCTTGAACTGCTCGGGCTCTTCCTGGATCTGGCTGAAGAACAGCAGGGCTTCCAGGTCGTAATCGAACACCTGCCCCTTCTTGTCGGCCAGTTTGAGGAAGCTGTCGTAGAGATCATCCAGGTTGTAGCTCCCCTCGGCGTAGCCCATCAGCTCCATGCGGTGCTTGATGACGTGGCGGCCGGAGCGCGAGGTCATGTTCAGGGTGTTCTGATTCAGACCGATACTTTCCGGAGTGATGATTTCGTAGGTGTTCTTGGCCTTGAGCACGCCATCCTGGTGGATGCCGGAGCTGTGGGAGAAGGCGTTGGCACCGACGATGGCCTTGTTCGGCTGGATCGGCATGTTGCACAGACGGCTCACCAGCTGGCTGGTGCGATGAATTTCCTGATGCTTGAGGTTGGTGTGAACCCCCAGGATGTCGGCGCGGGTCTTGAGGATCATGGCGATCTCTTCGAGCGAGCAGTTGCCGGCCCGTTCACCGATGCCATTGAGCGTCCCTTCAACCTGACGAGCCCCCATCTGCACGGCGGCGATGGAGTTGGCTACCGACAGGCCGAGGTCATCGTGGCAGTGCACCGAGATGACCGCTTGGTCGATGTTCGGCACGCGATTGAACAGAGTCTGGATGATGCCGCCAAACTCACTTGGAACCGTGTAGCCGACGGTATCCGGGATGTTGACGGTCGTTGCTCCGGCCTTGATGGCGGCTTCGACCATGCGACAGAGATTGTCAATCGGCGTCCGACCAGCATCTTCACAGGAGAATTCAACGTCATCCGTGAATCTTCTTGCATATTTAACTGCATTTACGCCCATTTCCAGCACATCCTCAAAGCTCTTGCGCAGCTTGCTTTCGACGTGGATGGTGGAGGTGGCGAGGAAGGTGTGGATACGGAACTGATCGGCAACCTTCAGTGCTTCGGCGGCGGCGAAGATATCTTTCTCCAGGGCGCGAGAGAGGGCGCAGACCCGACTGTTCTTGATATTTCGCGCTATGGTTTGCACCGATTCGAAGTCACCGGGCGAGGAGATCGGGAAGCCAACCTCCATGACATCCACCCCCAGCCGTTCCAGTGCCAGCGCGATTTGCAGCTTTTCTTTGACCGTCAGGCTGGCGGCGAGCGCCTGTTCACCGTCCCGTAAGGTGGTGTCAAATATGATGACCCGATCTGACATGATGACTTCCTCTTTTGTCTGTTCGTCCATGCGCCAAAAAGGTGGAATAAAAAACCCGTGCTGGCGCACGGGTTTGTGTGAAATTTGCTTTGCTGACACTCAGCCAAGACTAACCCGCGCGAGATCTCACGATTAGGGTTAGTCGTAGTAGCGGGCGAGTGAAACGCATAATTAATCAATTCCTTCTGGCAACTGCCCATACCAATAGCCGATTTAGCGGGTCTGTGTCAACTATTGCCTGCGTCGAGGTGGCTAGTACGCGGCTGGTTCAGTTGTCATGTTGTGGTTACAAATTGGTCAATCTCCTGTCATCTGCCGCCGTTAGCGTGGGGTCATGGCGTGGGAATCGTCGCTACCGTGGCGGGCTTCCCCCGGCTGGCTCACTCCAAGGAGGTGACTATGAATCAGGTCAATCGTTTGGACTTACGCTGCAGCGAGCTTTGCCTGCTGCACGACTATGGTCAATTGCAAGCTCGCATCAGTCGGCTGGTTTCTCGCACCGGCGATGGCCCCCTCTATCTGTTGCTGGCTCTGGTACTTCTGGGGTGGGATGGCGAACGGGGTCGGGAATTTCTCTACACCGGGTTGTTGGCCTTCGCCATCGAGCTGCCCCTGTACTGGCTGCTGAAAAACTCCATCCGGCGTGACAGGCCCAATGGTCTGCCGGTGTTTATTCGCCCGTCCGATAAATACAGCCTGCCCTCCGGCCACACGGCGGCGGCCTTCTTGATGGCATCCCTGGTTGCAGCGTTTTATCCGGCCGTGGCGGTGGTGGCCTTCGTCTGGGCTGCTTGCATCGGGGCGTCTCGCTTGCTGCTGGGGGTGCACTATTTGACGGATCTCATCGCCGGAGCCCTGCTGGGCTCCGGCTGTGCTCTGTTGGTTCTTCGGTAAAGGAGTGTCGATGCGCATACTGTATGGCGTTCAAGGTACCGGCAATGGTCACATCAGTCGTTGCCGAACTCTGGCTCCGGCACTGGCCCGGCACGGTATCCAGGTTGACTACCTGTTCAGCGGTCGCCCAGACGATGCCTATTTTGATATGGCAGAGTTCGGTGGTTATCGTGCTCTGCCGGGCCTCACATTTGTCTCGAGTAACGGCACTCTCGATCCCTGGTTAACCTTCAAACAGAACCAGCTCCGGCACTTCTGGCAAGACGTCGGCCAGCTATCACTGACCGGTTATGATGCCATCATCAGCGATTTTGAACCGATCACGGCGTGGGCGGCCCGGCGGCAAGGAATACCGGCCATCGGCATCAGTCATCAGGCTTCGTTTTCTCATCCGGTTCCCAGAATCGGGGATGGCTGGATGTCGCGTCTGGTCATGCGTCACTATGCTCCTGTCTCTGAGGCGATTGGTTTGCACTGGTTCCATTTTGGCTTTCCAATCCTGCCACCAATCATTGACCCCATAACTCCCCAGCCCGAGGACGGCACCATTTTGGTCTACCTGCCGTTTGAATCCTTGCCGGCGATTCAGGGGTTGTTGTCTCGCTATACGGCCGTCAACTTTGTCTGTTTTCATCCGGCTATCCGGGAGTCGCAGCTGTGCGGCAATCTGCTGTTTCATCCGCCGGGCCGCGAGGCTTTCAAACAGGCGCTGGCTCGCAGTGGCGGTGTCATCTCCAATGGTGGCTTCGAGTTGGCCTCCGAGGCGCTGACCCTGGGCAAAAAACTACTGCTCAAGCCTTTGGTGGGGCAGTTTGAACAGATGTCGAATGCCATGACGCTGGAGCTGCTCGGTCTGGCCCAAGTGATGCAGACGCTGGATCCCGGCGCCGTGCGGGAGTGGCTCGATGCGTCGACGCCGGGACAGGTGATCTATCCGGATGTGGCGGATGCGGTGGCCGCCTGGTTGGCTGGCGGTCGGCAAGAGAGCTTGCCCTGGTTGAGCACCCGGTTGTGGAATCGAGTTTGCTTTCCGGAGACGGTCCATGAACGGATTGCCGAGATGGGGTTGGCCGAGATGCCTCATTATGACCGCTTATTACACATCTGATTGTCCGAGCCTCTGCTAGTCTTAAACCAGACCGAGAGTGATAGCGGAGGTGTGGATATGATGTTCAAGAATCAGCGTGGGGAAGAGGTGCATCTGGCCGATAACCTGACGCTCAAAGAGCTGGCCGAGATGGGGATGTCTATTCAGTTGGAAGAGCAGTCCGACAAAGAGCATATGATTTGGCAAGACGAAGGCTCTGAGGAAAATACGCCCGCTCGGCATTGAACCGGACAAGGGGTAAGACGTGTAATGCCAACCCGATCGCAAGGTCGGGTTTTTATTTGTCTGGTCGTACCTCGAAGGGAAATGTCGATGCCTGGAGGTGCTGCTGCTATATATTGGCGTAACAGATAAAAAAACCATTATTTTTATTAATATCAAAATAATGTTTTATGAATGTCGTTCGTCCTTGGTTTTAAGCGCGAAAATAGGGCAAAGATGCCCTTGGATGAGGCAGCAAATCCATGGACAAGCTGTACGAAGCGGGGTAAGTTCAGTCTCATACAGCTTGTGCTGTGACAGGGTTTTGTTTGAATAATAACCATCTATTCAAAAGGTTATGCTGAGTCGTCCAACCAGGGGATTGAGCATAATCCTTACCTGTCCCATGAGTCTGGTAAAGGGAGCTATATCCCACCGACCTTACAACTGTTTTACGGAGTAAAGCCTGGAGGGCTTGAATCATGGAGATGTTATCAGGCGCGGAGATGGTGGTTCGTGCGCTGGAAGACGAAGGGATTGACCATATTTTTGGTTACCCTGGCGGCTCAGTGCTCGATATCTATGATGCCCTTTTTGAGAACAGCAAGATTGAACATGTGCTGGTGCGCCACGAACAGGCGGCTATTCACATGGCAGACGGTTATGCCCGTTCCACCGGCAAGGTCGGCACGGCGCTGGTGACCTCGGGTCCTGGTGCCACCAACTGTATTACCGGTATTGCCACCGCCTACATGGACTCCATTCCCATGGTGATCCTGTCAGGGCAGGTGCCAACCTCTCTGATTGGCGATGACGCCTTTCAGGAAGTCGACATGATTGGCATCTCGCGTCCTGTGGTGAAACACAGTTTCCTGTGCAAGAAGGCATCCGATATTCCGCAGGCGATCAAGAAGGCTTTCTATATCGCTGCGACTGGCCGTCCGGGCCCCGTGGTCGTCGACCTGCCCAAGGACGTACAGAATCCGAAAGAAAAATTCCCTTACGAGTATCCAAGCAGCGTCAACATGCGCTCCTACAATCCGACCAAGGCCGGGCACAAGGGGCAGATCAAGCGCGCGGTCAAGATGCTGGCCGAGGCGAAGAAGCCGGTGCTCTATCTGGGTGGCGGGGCAGTGCTCTCTAATGGTTCCGAGCAGGTGCGTCGTCTGGCGGAGCTGTTCAGTCTGCCGGTAACCAGTACCCTCATGGGGCTGGGTGCTTTCCCGGGCAACCACAGCCAGTTCGTTGGCATGTTGGGGATGCACGGTACCTTTGAAGCGAACAACACCATGCACAACGCCGATCTGATTGTGGCGGTTGGTGCGCGCTTCGATGACCGGGTGACCAACAACGTCGCCAAGTTCTGTCCGAACGCCAAGATCATTCACGTGGATATCGATCCGGCCTCCATCTCCAAGACGGTACAGGTCGATGTGCCCATCGTTGGTTCGGTGGATACAGTGCTCGATCAGATGCTCGAAGCGGTCGCCGAGTTGGGTGTCGAGATCGATGACGGCGCTCTGGCCGATTGGTGGGAGCAGATCGATGGCTGGCGCGCCAAGCGTTGCCTGAGCTACGAGAAGAGCAGCAGCACCATCAAGCCTCAGCAGGTGATCGAGACTCTGTATAAGGTGACCGAAGGTAAGGCTTTTGTGGCCTCCGATGTGGGTCAGCACCAGATGTTTGCGGCCCTCTACTATCCGTTTGCCGAGCCGCGCCAGTGGATCAACTCAGGGGGCCTCGGCACCATGGGCTTCGGTCTGCCGGCCGCCATGGGCGTGCAGTTCGCTCATCCGGATGCGGTGGTTGCCTGTGTCACGGGTGATGGCTCCATCCAGATGAACATCCAGGAACTTTCCACCTGCCTGCAGTATGGCTTGCCAGTCAAGATCATCACCATGAACAACCATGCCCTGGGGATGGTGAAGCAGTGGCAGAAGATGTTCTATGGTGGTCGTCACAGCCACTCTTACATGGACTCACTGCCGGACTTCGTCAAGTTGGCGGAGGCTTATGGCCATGTTGGCATCAAGGTTGATGATCCAGCCAAGCTCGAAGAGGCGATGGCCTATGCCTTCTCGCTGAAGGATCGTCTGGTGTTCATGGATATCGTGGTTGACCAGGATGAGCATGTCTATCCGATGCAGATCAAGTTCGGTGGCATGGATGAGATGTGGTTGAGTAAGACGGAGCGTACCTGATGCGACATTTAATTTCAGTTTTGCTGGAAAACGAATCCGGTGCCCTGAGTCGTGTGGTCGGTCTGTTTTCCCAACGCGGTTACAACATCGAAACCCTGACCGTGGCTCCGACCGAAGATCCGACCCTGTCGCGGATGACGATCGTTACCCTGGGGGATGAGCGGGTTGTCGAGCAGATCACCAAGCAGCTACACAAGCTGGTGGATGTGCTCAAAGTCTCTGACATCACCGAGGGCAGTCACATCGAGCGGGAAATCATGCTGGTGAAGAGCCGGGCCAATACCCCGGATGCCCGGGATGAGGTCAAGCGTCTGTCCGAGATCTTCCGCGGCCAGATCGTCGATGTCACCCCGGAGCTCTACACGGTGCAATTGGTGGGAACCAGCGACAAGCTGGATGCCTTTATCGGCACCATGAAGCAGGCTACCGAGATCGTCGAGGTGGTACGCAGCGGCGTCTGTGGCATTGCTCGCGGCGAGCGTTCACTGCACGCCTAACAAATACCTGTAACTGTAATATCCAAGACCCGCCTCGGCGGGTTTTGTTTTTGGTGGTGCTGGTCATGGTGCTTGGTGGTACCCCTTTTGCCTAATGAGTTTTCAACTCCTAAGCTTTTGTCATTGAGGCAGCCATGCTTTTCTTGGCGGGCTGTTCATCAGCTTACCTGCAGGTTTGAGAGTTCTCTGATTAAGGGATGAGGAACGACCCCATTACTGATGTATAACCTTCGATGCGGGGGCGCACCATGGTTTATCGTCCAATCCAAATTTCATGTAAGCCGCTATGGTGGCTCTTCCTGGCTCTATGTCTATCTCTTACGGGTAGTCTGCTCGCAACGTCTTGTCTGGCAGCAGATTCAGCGGTGGCAATGCCCGCGCAACCTCAGCAAAACAAGGTGTTGCGGATAGTCAGCGAGTCTTGGCCGCCTTATGCGTATGAGTGCGATGGAAAGGCCTGCGGCATGGACGTTGAGTTGGTGAGCCATGTGCTTCATGCTCTGGGTTATCAGGTCCATATTCGATTTGTTCCCTGGCCGCGGGCTTTGGCATTGATCCAGGCCGGAGAGGCGGATGCCATACTGGATGCCTCCAAGGGGGAGTCCAATGAGCGACTTCGCTCCTTTGTCTTTCCTCGTGAGCCCCTCTCTATCAGTAGCAGTTCGCTGTTTTACCGAAAATCTGAGCCCTTCGCCTACGAAAATCTGGCTAGTTTGAGTGGTAAACGAGTTGCCGTGGTAAGAGGCTACAACTACTCGGCTAACTTCATGTCAGCCGACTATTTTTCTCGCGATCCCGGCGTTAGTCATGAACAGAATATGAAGAAATTGGTGCGCGGTCGCGTGGATCTCGCGCTCATTGATACGGCTGTCGGTCTTTACCTGACTCGCCATCTTCATTTGGAGGAGCAGATCGCATCCGATCCCATGCGGTTCATTTCGGGTGAGCTCTATCTGGCATTTGCTCCCAAACCGGAGTTGGCAGGGCTCGTTGCCGACTTTGAGCGTGAACTCATGCTCTACAAGCGAACGGCTGATTATGAGCAGTTACTGGATCGTTATGGTCTGGCCCAGGAATCGATGAACTCAAGGCAATAAAACAGCACTCGGAGTTCGGTGTCCCGCAAGGGGTGAGGGCAACCGTTTCAATGCCTTCTCTTAATCCTTGAGGAAGTGGCCGCCTGTTAGCCTCTGCACCATACTGAATAGCAAGGCCTCAACAGATTGAAGAGTCTAATCGGTGCCTCATCAAGGTAGCGGATGCTTCATCACCGTAAAGGAGAGCGGCATGGTCACCAGAATTCTGCTGATTGTCATTCTGTTTCAAGTCAGTGAGTTTGTGCAGGCAGATGGCGACACCATGTTTAAATTTTCCGGTTATGGCACACTGGCTGCTACCTACTCCAGCAATGATCAGGCGGATTTTCGCACCAACTATTTTCAGCCGGTTGGCGCGGGTTACACTCGTTCGACCGATTTGGGCAGCGATAGCAAGCTGGCTGTCCAACTAGATGCCTTCTTGACCCCCTCGCTGACGTTCACAATACAGACACTGGCACAACGTAACTATGACGATACCTTCACGCCTGCGTTGGAGTGGGCGAACCTGAAGTACAAACCGATGGATAGTTTCTATCTGCGTATCGGGCGCGTGGTGGCGCCAACCTTCATGCAGGCCGAGTATCGCAACGTCG
>JAYRLO010000358.1:0-1921 GCA_041905215.1 Aeromonadaceae bacterium | reverse complement strand
ACGTCAATCAGGGGCCGATCTTCAGCCACTCAAGCATGGTGATCCAGGCGGCGGTGCATGGTCAGGGGGTGGCGCTCGGGCACAGTGTGCTCAGTCAGCCAGAAATCGAAGCCGGGCGCCTGGTTTGTCCGTTTGAGCAGGTGCTGGTCAGCAACAATGCCTATTATCTGGTATGCCAGGAGTCGCAGGCCGAACTCGGCAAGATCACGGCATTCCGTGACTGGATGCTGGAGCTGGTGGAACAAGAAGAGACTGAACGTCTGTCCCGCCGTCTCTGACCGGATTGGCCGCGCAAGCATAATGAGCAATCGCACCTGCGGTTGCGGAGGAAGTGAATGAAACATCTGTTGTTATATTGCCGCCCAGGCTTCGAGCGTGAAGTGGCGGCCGAGATCCAGGATCGGGCCATTGGCTACGATTGCTTTGGTTTTTCCCGCGTGCAGGAACACAGCGGCTATGTCCGTTTTGAATGCTATGGCGAAGAGGATGCCGACAAGCTGGCGCGTCTGTTGCCGTTCTGGTCGCTGATTTTCTGCCGGCAGATGCTGGTGGTCACTGACGAGTTGCAGGGGATGGATCTGGCTGATCGCATCACGCCGCTGGTCGAGGCCACGGCAGATTACGCCCAATGTGGTGAGCTGCGCGTTGAGACCCCGGACACCAACGAAGGCAAGGAGCTTAGTACCTTCTGCCGCAAGTTCAGTGTGCCGCTGCGCCAGGCGCTGCGTCAGGCTGGCCGGTTGACGGCAGAGGAGAGCGATCGCCGTCCGGTGATGCATGTGTTGTTTCTGGCCAATGACCACGCCATGGTCGGTTACTCCTACAGCAACAACAATTCACCGTTCCCGCTCGGCATCCCGCGTCTGCGTTTTCCATCGGATGCGCCGAGCCGTTCGACCCTCAAGCTGGAAGAGGCATTCCATGTCTTCGTACCGGCTGACCAGTGGGATGTGCGTTTGACCTCGGGGTTGAATGCGGTGGATCTGGGCGCCAGCCCTGGCGGTTGGACCTATCAGCTGGTACGTCGCGGCATGATGGTTACTGCGGTCGATAATGGTCCGATGGATCCGGCGCTGATGGAGACCGGTCAGGTCAAACATATGCGCGATGATGGTTTCCGTTATCGCCCATCGCGTAAGAACACCTACTGGTTGGTGTGCGACATGGTGGAAAAGCCGGCCCGCATTACCCATCTGGTGGCCAGCTGGTTCCGAGAAGGCTTGTGCTGTGAGGCGATCTTCAACCTCAAGCTGCCGATGAAGCGCCGCTATCAGGAGGTAGAACACAACCTGGATATGCTGCGTGAGTGGTTGAGTGAGATGGATGGTCAGTATCTGATCCAGGCTCGCCAGCTGTACCATGATCGTGAAGAGATCACTGTGCATGTCTGCAACCAGCGTCAGTTGGCATTGCGCATGATCGGGGCGATCCAGTAAGCCCTGCGTACGCGCAATAAAATAAAACAGGCAGGGTGTTTTCATCCTGCCTGTTTTGTTTCCGGCGACCGGCTCTCGTGACCGGTTAGCGCGCTGCGCTTACCAGGGCAAGGGGTGGCCGCGATAATCAACAAAGCAACCGCTGTCGATGGGCTGTTGTGCCAGCATTTCCAGCAGGGTGGCGGCACAATCCCGTGCCTCGAGCGGGGCTTCGCTGCCGCCCATATCGGTTTTTACCCACCCCGGATGGACAGCCAGCACGCGAATGCCATCGCCCGCCAGATCGCAGGCCAGCGATTTGACCACGGCGTTCAGCGCCGCTTTGGATGAACGATAGAGGTAGTCGCCGCCACGGTCATTCAACGTGATCGAGCCCCAGACGCTACTGATGCACACCAGGGTGCGGCCGCCGCTGTCTTTCAAGTTATCAAAGAAGGTCTCGGCCAGACGCAGTGGCGCCATGGTATTCACCGCCATCACCTCCT
>JAYRLO010000080.1:0-10672 GCA_041905215.1 Aeromonadaceae bacterium | reverse complement strand
GGCGACAGTAGTAGGTCGACTGCTGGATATGGATTGGCGCCTGAAAGAGGGTGGCTCCCTCGGCAGGCGCTGGGGTCAGCGCAAAGTGGATGGATTCTCCCCACTCCCCTGCATTGCCGCCCGGCTGCAGGTGGAGCCAGAATTGGTGCGGCCCCTGATACCCGATTACCAGGGTGTCAGGGTTGCCGTCACAGGTCACATCAAGCGTGATGGCGCGCGGAATGTCCCACTGAATCGGCTGACGACTGATCAATTCGGCGGGCGGTGGCAGCAGGGCGGCGGGCACCGCGGCGGCGAAAAGTGGGCAGGGCAGGGTCGATGTGAGCAGCGTGAACAGAACGAGAAGGCGCATGGCGGGCTCCCAATCAGAGCGAAGAATTGGCGACCCGGCGCTCGGTCAGGACGCTCTCCATCCGGATAGCTTACGCCAGTGTGAACTGGATTGCCGCACCCGCTCATCAGTTGTTGAACTGTTTGTCGGGCGGGAGCTTGTCAGTCCGACCGGAAATTGTCATGGTTGAGGGGCATGATGAGCGAGCAGAATAAGAAGAGGAGTGGGTCAGAATGCGAACCTTGGGATTAATTGGCGGCATGAGCTGGGAGTCGACACAGGGCTATTACCGCTTGATCAACGAAGGGGTGAAGCAACGACTGGGTGGTTTGCACTCCGCACGCCTAGTGCTCTACTCGGTGGATTTTGCCGAGATTGAGGCGCTGCAGGCACAAGGCGAATGGGTGCGTGCCGGTATGTTGCTGGCGGATGCGGCGCGGGCGTTGAAGGCCGCCGGGGCCGAGGGGCTGGTGATCTGCACCAACACCATGCACAAGGTGGCGTCGGCCATCGAGGCGGTGGGGTTACCGCTGATCCACATCGCCGATGCCACGGCAACCGTCATTCTGGGGCAGGGGTTGCGACGGGTTGGCCTGCTGGGCACCCGCTTCACCATGGAGCAGAAATTCTACGTGAGCCGACTGGACCGTTATGGTCTGCAGGTGCTGACCCCCGACGAAGCGGGGCGTGAACAGGTGCACCGCATCATCTATGAGGAGCTCTGTCTGGGTCAGATCCGCGAGGAGTCGCGGCAGATTTACCGCGACATCATGGCCGATCTGGTGGCGCAGGGAGCCGAGGGGATCATCCTCGGGTGTACCGAAATCGGACTGCTGGTGCAGCCCGAGGACGCCAGCGTGCCACTGTTTGATACCTCGGCGCTGCATGCCCAGGCCGCGGTGGAGTGGATGCTGAAGCCGCTGTAATCCGAGCTCAACTAGCCAGCAGGGGGCGCAGCAGTGCGAGAAGAATAGCACCTCCCACACCACTGAAGATCACTCCTGTGACCAGATTGATGCTCCGCTCAGCGCGGGACAGGCAGGCACGAACACGATGGCTGGAGAGTAGCCAGGCCAGGGGCACGAACCAGAGCAGAGCCAGCAGGAAAAACTCGATGATCAGTATGACGCGGTCGCCGAGGGATACTTCTGGGGTCACCAGGGCTGCCAGCAGACCAACGAAGAACACCAAGGCTTTGGGATTTAGCAGATTTGTCGCCAGGCCGTCCCGCACTGCGAGTCCGATCCGGCGGCTACCGATGGCCATCGTATGCGCGGAGGGATGGGACGATGGGCGTAGGCATGCGGCCAGGGACTTGATACCGAGCCACAGCAGATAGCTGGCGCCTGCGGTTCGCACTAGCGCAAAAAGGATCGCATGATTCTGAATCAGCAGACTGACCCCGGTCAGACTCAGGATGCAGTGCGCCAGTATGCCCAAAGAGATACCAACTGCGGCGGCCATAGCGGCATGGCGATGCTGGCTGTGACGCACAATCAACGCAAAATCTGGGCCTGGGCTCATCAGCGCGATCCAGTGAATGAGACCCAGGCTGAAAAACAGTGTCAGGTTCATGCGGATTTGACCTGTTGGCTGCGACGCCAGCCATCCCAGCTGAACAGCGCCAGGGCCGACCAGATGAAGCCGAAGGTGATCAGTTTGGCCCCCTGGATTGGTTCGCCATACAGGGTGATAGCCAGCAGGAACATGATGCTGGGGCCCAGATACTGGATGAAGCCGAGGGTCGATAGCGGGATCAGGCGAGCGCCAGCGGTAAACAGCAGCAGGGGAACCGTGGTTACCACGCCAGCGGCCAGCAAGAGCAGGTTCAACGAGAGTGGATTGGCGCTCAGCTCGCTGGTCGGGCTGCTGGCAAATCCGAACAGGTAGAGGATTGCCAGCGGCAACAACAGCAGGGTCTCGACGAACAAGCCGCATTGGGCATCCACCGGGATCTGTTTACGGATCAGACCATAGATGCCAAATGAACCAGCCAACGTCAGTGCAATCCAGGGCAGGTGACCGATGAGTACCACCTGTATCAACACCCCCAGAGTGGCCAGCGCTACCGCCACCCACTGCAGGCGACGTAACCGCTCACCGAGAAACAGCATGCCCAGCAAAATATTGAACAGCGGATTGATGTAGTAGCCGAGGCTGGCTTCCAGCAGGTAGTTATGGTTGACCGACCAGATAAACAGCAGCCAGTTACCGGCGACCAGCAGCGCCGACAGTGTCAGGTTCAGTAGTTGGCGAGGCTGGCGTAGTACCTGTTGAACCTTGTACCACTGCCGGGTAGCCAGCAGCAGAGCCAGCAACAGGACGCATGACCAGATGATGCGATGGGTGAGGATTTCGGCGGCCGGTACTTCGGTCAGCAGCTTGAAGTAAAGCGGGCAGATGCCCCAAATCAGAAAGGCGCAGAGGGCGTAGATGACCCCTTTGGTCGATGAAGGCATGATGACTCTCACTGAAAATCAGGAGAAGCAGTGTAACGCGAGCCCATCTTCAGCTGAATACAAGTTCTGTGGTTGAAATGGAAAATGGTTGTTTTACCTGATTTCCGGATGTTTTCTGGTGAATGCCTTTGTTGTGCAGATGTTTGCCAGAGATGTGTAGCATAAAAAATGGGGCCTGCACTGAGAGGCCCCGCTGGGATGCGCGAGATCAGATCTGCCAGCGTCTGTGCTGGATTGCACGCAACGAGAGGTTACAGGATTCCATCTCGCGGCTCATGGTCGGCACATACTCTTGCAGCATGTTGTCGACGCCGAGCACCAACTTATCACGGATTGAAACCACGGGCTCCTTCCAGGCATGGATGCAGGTGTGTTCCGGGATCAGAATTCCCCGGTACTCCTCCAGCAGCTCCTCGGGCCAACGCTCCAGAACAAGCGCATGGCAATCCAGATAGGCGATGAGCGGGCCGCGCAGAAAGATGAAGCGGATCTGCGCCAAGTCGCGCTGACTCAGGGTTTGCTCGTTGATCTGGCAGGTCTGTTGGCGGCCATTGATGGCGTGCTGGAACAGTCCCCGTTGCCGACATTCAATGATGCGATACCAAGGCAGGGCGGCTTCGTTTTCGTAGCCTTCCAGCTCCCGTTGCAGCCACTGCTTCAGGCCTACCTCGAGGGAGGTCTGGTATAGGCTGTGCAGGCGTTCAACCAGGCCACCACATTGAATTGTCGACAGAGTACCCATGAGCTGACTCCTCCCACTGATTTAAGTATGGCCCCTCATCCACAGCTGGGTGTCGAGACCAATTGATGATGGTCAAATAATAGCCAAAAAAAGCCACCTCTCCCCAATCTCTGGAGTTCAGCAACCTCTTTTCATCATTCCTTCGTCAATCGGTTTCTAATTTTCGACTCGAGTGCATCCTTTCTTGGGCTGGTGAAGTTGCTGAACGAGCAACAGCGGTTTTCCCCGAACCCCGCCTGTTCTACAATGGCGCCCTTATGCTGCTGCCACCCTTCGATTCATCACCTGCCTCGCTGGCTCCCTTGACACCCACACCCTTGCAGGTGCTACGGGAGGTGTTCGGCTACCAGGAGTTTCGTCCCGGTCAGGCGATGATCGTCGATCAGCTGGTGTCAGGACGAGATGGCCTGATCATCATGCCAACCGGTGGGGGAAAGTCGCTCTGTTTTCAGATCCCCGCACTGATTAGACCCGGTTTGGCGGTAATAGTTTCGCCGCTGATCGCTTTAATGAAAGATCAAGTCGATACCCTGAAGGCGAATGGGGTCGCGGCGGCCTGCATCAACTCGTCGCTGCCCCGGGATGAGCTGCTGGCGATCTACGGCGCCTTGCGCAATGGCGATCTCAAGTTGCTGTATGTGGCGCCGGAACGCCTGATGCTGCCTGATTTTCTGGATCGTCTGGCCGAGCTGCGACTAGCGCTCTTCGCCATCGATGAGGCGCACTGCATCTCGCAGTGGGGCCATGATTTCCGTCCTGAATATGCCCAGTTGGGCTGCCTAAAGCAGCGTTTTCCCCAAGTGCCGCTGGTGGCGCTGACGGCGACGGCCGATGAGGCGACCCGACAGGACATTCGGCAGCGTCTCGGGCTGCAGGATCCGCTGGAACATCTGGCCAGTTTTGATCGACCCAATATCCGCTACAGCCTGCTGGACAAGTACAAGCCCAATGAGCAGTTGGCGGCCTATCTGGACAAGCAACAGGGGCAATGCGGCATCGTCTATTGCACCAGTCGCAATCGCACCGAAGAGGTCGCCCGCTTCCTGCGCGGACGTGGCATTCGGGCCGCTTGTTATCACGCCGGCCTGCCGGGTGACGAGCGTGCCAGCGTGCAGGAGGCCTTCCTGCGCGATGATGTCGAGGTGGTGGTGGCGACCGTGGCCTTCGGCATGGGCATCGACAAGTCGAACGTGCGTTTCGTGGTCCATTACGACACGCCCAAGAATATCGAGTCCTACTACCAGGAGACCGGCCGCGCCGGTCGCGATGGTCTGCCTGCCGAGGCCTTGCTGCTGTTTGACCCGGCGGATACCGAGCGGTTGCGGCGCATGCTGGAGAGTGGTGAATACAGCAATCCGGAACAGCAGCGGGTTGAACAGTACAAGTTGAATCTGATGGCGGCCTTTGCCGAGGCGCAAACCTGCCGGCGCCAGGTCTTGCTCAACTACTTTGGTGAGTATCAGAGCCAGCCCTGTGGCAACTGCGATGTCTGTCTGGATCCACCGCGCACCTATGATGGCAGCGAGGATGCCCGCAAGGCGCTCTCCTGCGTCTATCGCGTCGGTCAGCGTTTCGGTATTGGCTATGTCATCGAGGTGTTGCGCGGCGCGCAGAACCAGCGGATCCGCGACCAGGGCCACGACAAGCTCTCGACCTATGGCATCGGCAAGGATCGCAGCCATGAGCACTGGTTATCGGTGTTCCGCCAGTTGATCCACAAGGGATTGCTGACCCAGAACATCACCCGGCACCTGACCCTGCAGTTGACCGAAGCGGCCCGCCCCGTGTTGCGCGGCGAGCAGAGTCTGCAACTGGCGGTGCCGCGTCTGCAGGTGGTGAGCCTGAAGAAGGGGCGTAGTCGCGACCACGATGAGGCCCGCGCCGATTATGACATCCAGCTGTTCCGCGAGTTGCGCAAGCTGCGCAAGCAGATCGCGGAGGAGGAGGGGGTGCCACCCTATGTGGTGTTCAATGATGCCACCCTGGTCGAGATGGCGCGTGAGCAGCCCTGTGATGAGACCGAACTGCTGGCGATCAATGGCGTGGGCTATCGCAAATTGGAACGGTTTGGCGAGCCATTCCTGGAGTGTATTCGCGACCACTGTCGCGGTGTGAGCTGATGTGCTCCGTGTGAGTGGTGATTAGAGGCTGACGTGATCCTCCTCGCTGGTGATACGGCGGCGGCTCGGGCACAATGAATCCAACGCAAAGGAGACCCCGATGATAGATCCGAAGAAGATTGATGAGATGGCTCTCCAGATCCAAACCGAACTGCCGCCGGGTATCAAGAGCCTGGGCGTAGAGGTGGACAAGAAGGTCAAGCAGGTGCTGCAGTCCCAACTTAACCGCCTGGATATGGTCAGCCGCGAGGAGTTCGAGGTGCAGACCAAGGTGCTGCTGCGCACGCGCGAAAAACTGACCGCGCTGGAAGAGAAGTTGGCACAGTTGGAACAGCGACTGGCCGATCGCGATCAGTGATTGGTTGGTGATGTACCGAATGACAAGAGGGCACCCCAAGGGTGCCCTCTGTTATTGCAGACGTTAAGTCTCAGGAAAACTGATAGGCGTCACCGAACAGGTGTTCATCCTGTACGCCGCGCAGACGCAGGGTCTGACGCACCACGGCAGCCATCTCGAAGCGGCCCGCCACATAGATGTCGTACTGATCCAGGCTGGCAAAATCGGCGAGCACCGCCTCGTGCACCATGCCTGTCCGTCCTTGCCAGCCATTCTCCGGATGTTCGACGATCGGCATGAAGTGCAGATTGCTGTACTCCTGGCTCCAGGTTTCGACCTCGGCCCCTTCATACAGCTGACTCTCGTGGCGCACTCCCCAGTAGAGATAGACAGGCCGATTCATCTCGGTATCCATCAGATATTGCAGCAGAGCACGGGCGTAGGAGTAGCCTGTGCCGCCAGCGATCAGCAATATGGGTCTGGAAGAGTCCTCTCGTAGCCAGGCTTTGCCGAGCGGGATGTCGACGCTCAGGCTGCCGGTTTGGCGCAGTCGCTCCAGCACCTCACCCGGGTAGGCATTGCCGGGCGCGGCACCGATCTGCAGCTCAATCGCCTCGCGGGTTGGCGAGCTGGCGATGCTGAATGGACGCTTGTCTTTGTCGCCCATGACGACTTGCAGGTATTGGCCCGGTTTAAAGGTGACCGGTTGCTCCGGAGCGAGACGAACGTGCCAGATATGTTCGGCACACTCATTCATCTCGATCAGTCGGCATTCGATTCGTTGCATGTCTGATTCCTTGCGGCCTGATTACAGGCTCTCATCGAAGATTCCCAGCGAGTCCCAAAGGCTATCGATCCGCTGTTTCACCGTGTCGCTCATGACGATGGGGCGTCCCCACTCCCGATTGGTCTCGCCGGGCCATTTATTGGTGGCATCTAACCCCATTTTAGACCCCAGACCGGAGACCGGTGAGGCGAAGTCCAGGTAGTCGATCGGGGTATGTTCAATCAGGGTGGTGTCGCGTGCCGGATCCATCCGGGTGGTGATGGCCCATATTACGTCATTCCAGTCCCGGGCGTTAACATCTTCGTCACATACGATCACGAACTTGGTATACATGAACTGGCGCAGGAAGCTCCAGACTCCGAGCATGACCCGCTTGGCGTGGCCCGGGTAGCGCTTCTTGATGGTGACCACCGCCAGCCGATAGGAACAACCCTCTGGCGGCAGATAGAAGTCGACGATCTCCGGGAACTGCTTGCGCAGCAACGGAACGAACACCTCGTTGAGGGCAACGCCGAGCATGGCGGGCTCATCGGGTGGGCGGCCGGTATAGGTGGAGTGATAGATGGGGTTCTGGCGCATGGTCATGTGGGTGACGGTGAAGACCGGAAACTCATCGACCTCGTTGTAGTAACCGGTGTGGTCGCCATACGGCCCTTCGGGGGCGAATTCACCGGGATGGATCACCCCTTCGAGCACGATTTCGGCACTGGCTGGCACCTCGATGTCGCAGGAGAGAGCCTTGACCACTTCGGTTCGGCTACCGCGCAGCAGACCGGCAAAGGCATATTCGGAGAGGGTGTCCGGCACCGGGGTAACCGCGCCGAGAATGGTCGCCGGATCGGCACCGATGGCCACCACCAGCGGGAAGGGTTCTCCCGGGTGCAGCTCTTGAAACTCGCGCAGATCGATGGCGCCACCGCGATGGTCAAGCCAGCGCATGATGAGTTTGTTCTTGCCCAGCAGTTGCTGGCGGTAGATGCCGAGGTTTTGTCGTTTCTTGTAGGGCCCCTTGGTGATGGTCAGCCCCCAAGTCAGCAGTGGCGCCACATCGTCTGGCCAGCAGTGCTGGATCGGCAAGCGGGTCAGATCCACCTGCTCGCCGCTGAACACCTGCTCCTGACAGGGTGCCTTGCCGAGGCGCTTGACCGGCATGTTCAGCACCTGCTTGAACACCGGCAGCTTCTCCATCAGATCCCGCAGCCCCTTCGGCGGCTCCGGCTCCTTGAGCATGGCCATCCATTCACCGACTTGGCGTAGGGCGGAAACCTCTTCCTGGCCCATCCCCAGGGCGACCCGTTCCGGCGTACCAAACAGGTTGGCCAGCACCGGGATTGTATGGCCCTTGGGGTTTTCAAACAGCAGGGCCGGCCCTCCGGCGCGCAGCGTGCGGTCGGCGATTTCGGTCATCTCCAGATAGGGATCTATCTCCTGCGTAATTCGCTTGAGCAATCCTCGCTGTTCCAGCAAGGCAATGAAATCACGTAGATCCTTATATTTCATATGGTTATCCAGCATCTGAGCCTGAGCCGATTATAGGGTGCTTTGAGTCATCTGGCTTGTCAGCCGAGCCCGTTTGGACCGAGCAGCGCCAGCCGTTCGCTCTTTTTCAAACCGGCGACGACCCGGGACCAGGATTCATCGATCATCTGCCGCAGGGTGTCATCCGGTACGCTGCCATCCAGACGCACCGTGTTCCAGTGCTGCTTGTTCAGGTGGTAACCCGCCGTGACAGCCGGATAGAGCTCGCGCCAGAACAGGGCTTGCTGGGGTTCCGCCTTCAGCGAGATGGTCAGCGGTACCTCTTGCCAGGCGATCAGGGCAAACATCTTATCGACCACTTTGAGCACCAGAACCTCGGGGCCGAAGGGGAGATCCTCCCGGGCGCCGGGTTTGGCCCCCAGATAATCGCGAAGTTGCTGTAGCTCCATAGGTTCTCCCGGGGTTAACCCCGCATCTTCTTCAACAGTTGCTCGAAGCCCTTCTCAAACCCCTGGCGGGTGAGTTCATCGATTTGCCGCCACTCGTCCCGCGGCTTGAAGGCGATGGTGGTCTTGGTATAGGCATCTTTGCCATGCAGGGCCACCCAGCGGGGATCGTAGTAACGGGTGGTTTGCCGATCCCACTCCAACACATGCTGAACCGTGACGGTCAGTTCGTCGAGATGGCCCAAGGCATAACGGTTAACATCGCGGGCAAATTGGCCACTGAGCTCGGTGACCCCCTGCTGGGTGGTCGGGTCGAGCGACTTGTTGGCATCAGAACGGGCTCGCAACTGGGCCGTGTAGTACCAGAACATGGCCGGGGTTATCTCTCCCTGCTGATAGAGCTGGTGGGCGAGGGCGAATAGCACCGGTGGCGTATAGGCATTCGGATCGGTCAATACTTCCTTGAATACCTGATTATCGCCACTGATCAGGCCATTGACCGCTCTTTCTGTTTGAGAACGGGGCAGTTGGGCGAATTCCCCCTGCAGTTGCAACTTTGGCGTTTCGGGTTTGGCATTTGGATCCACGGTGACGCAGGCGCTGAGTAATAGGGCGCAGAGCAGGCAGAGCAGGCGCATTGGATTTCCTTCACAAACGATCGACGGCATCAGACGCCAGCATAGGGAAATCACCCCGCTGGAGCAATTCCAGACGCTCACTTCCGCGACAAGGCATTCATTGGCAGCCGACATCGGTGGGTGGTGAGACAAAAAAACAGCAAGAGTGGTGATATGCAGGGCTTTGATGCGGCAGCCCTTTCACCTCGCCGACACCATTGGTAGACTGATTCGCGTGATTGTCATACCGACCGCCTCGCGGCCGGCGAGTATCGATGCAAGGAATTCTGTGATGAATAAGCTTCATGTGCTCTTGATGTGCGGCGGTGGCGGCAGCGAGCATAAAATCTCTCTGATGAGTGCCGACTTTCTCCAACAACAGTTGCAGGCTCTGCCCGGCATTGATGTGACCCGGGTCGAGTTGCTGGCGGACCGTTGGCAAACGACCACTGGTGAGACCTGCACCCTGGGCCTCGATAAGGTGCTGCGGGTCGGCAATAGTGAGCAGGTAATCGACTATGTGGTGCCCTGCATCCATGGTTTCCCGGGTGAGACCGGGGATATTCAATCCCTGCTGGAGCTGGCTGGGTTGCCCTATCTGGGCTGCGGTTCCGAGGGGAGCAAACTTTGCTTCAACAAGGTCAGCACCAAGTTGTGGCTGACGGCTCTGGGTATTCCGAATACCCCCTATCTGTTCCTCTCCGAAGATGACAGCTCGGCCCATGCCGAAGCGCACCAGGCGATGCGGCGCTGGGGCTCGGTCTTCGTCAAGGCGGCGAGCCAGGGCTCTTCCGTCGGCTGCTACAAGGTGACTGAGCTGGGCAAGTTGTCTGATGCCATTCACGACGCCTTTGGCTATTCAGCCCAGGTGCTGGTGGAAAAAGCGGTCAAGCCCCGCGAGCTGGAAGTGGCCGTCTACCAATATGGTGACGAGCTGGTGGCCACCCGTCCCGGCGAGATCTGTGTGCCGGGTGATGTATTCTACAGCTATGACGAGAAGTACAGCAGCGGCAGCGGCTCCACCACCCGGCTGGATGTGAGCGATCTGAGCGCCGAGCAGGTGCAGACCATCCGCTCACTGGCGTTGAAGGCCTTCCGTCAGCTCAAACTCAAGGATCTGTCGCGGGTCGACTTCTTCCTGACCGAAGATGGCGAGATCCTGCTCAACGAGATCAACACCTTCCCGGGCATGACGCCGATCTCCATGTTCCCCAAGATGCTGGAGCATCACGGCCATGACTTCGGCCAGTTCCTGCATCAGCGCATCCTGGCGGCGGTCGGTCAGTAATCCGGCCCTAGGTTTTTCGCGGATAAAAAAATACCGGTTTCGTAGCCGGTATTTTTTATGACGCTT
>JAYRLO010000357.1:0-1943 GCA_041905215.1 Aeromonadaceae bacterium | reverse complement strand
TCACCCATGGCCAGGCTGACGATGAGCTGCCCTAGAATATAGCCGACAAGAAGCATCCGGCTGTGTTGCGGTGGTGAGCGAAGGATGCAAACAAAGGCAAAGATGTTACCAAGCCAACCTCCGGCCAGAACGCCCATATTCGAGGTTACCAGCCAACTTATCGGGATAAGAACAACCAGGCCGAGCAGGTAGGCCATCGGGAGCAGGGGCAGTGCATAGAGGCGTAGCATCAGTCGTTGCGAGCAAAGTTTCATGGCTGTATCTCGGGAGAGTCACCTTGATAAACGCAGACGCGATCCCGCCCTTGGTGCTTCGCATCATAGAGTGCCATGTCGCAGTATTGGATCAGATCTGGGATGGTGAGTTGTTCGGTTGGGATCTGGGAGGTAACGCCAACGCTGATGGTGACAATGCCAAAATTTGAGGACTGGTGGGGGAGCGCTAGCTTATGAATTTGATCGATTAACCAGTTGCCATATTGCAAGGTCTGGGCATCGTTGCAGTTTGGTAGTATGACCATGAACTCTTCACCGCCGTATCGACAAACAGACTCGGCCGGTCGCCGGGTAGATGCCACTATGGTCTTGGCAATGTGACGCAGGCAATCATCACCAAGCAGGTGACCATAGTTGTCGTTGTAGGATTTGAAGAAGTCGACATCCAGCATCGCCAGTCCCATCGGGGAGGCCGTCCGCATGTGCCGTCTGAACTCAACCTCAAGAATTTCGTCGAGGGCGCGGCGATTAAATACCCCCGTCATCCCGTCTCGGTTGGCAAGCCGGCGCAATTTATCGGATTGTTGTTTCAATGTCAGATGGGTGCGTACTCGAGCTCGCACTATGGGGGGGTTTAACGGTTTGCTGATAAAGTCGACCGCGCCAACCTCCAGTGCTCTGACTTCATGTTCCATGCTCTGGTGGGATGTAACGAAGATGATGGCCGCATCGCTCAGCAGTGGCTCTTGTTTCATCTGCAGACAGACGTCGTAACCGCTCATTCCTGGCATTTCAACGTCAAGCAGGATCAGATCCGGTTGCTTATCCCTGGCTATTTTGAGGGCTGAGGTGCCATCGGTTGCAAAGAAAATTTCGCCCATGTTATGCAGAACATGAGCGAGAAATCGTAAGTTAGTCGGACTGTCATCCACTATCAGTAGACGAGCCGGTATGCAGCGTGGTTCCAGTTCCAAGAAAAGGCACTCTGTTGTACTAGCTATGTACCAACGTATAGGTGAATGGCAAAAAAATAGCTAATAAAAACAGGCTGCTTTGGGAGAAAGTATGGTTCACCACACTAAATCATCGGAAGTCTGAAGATTCCCTACGCTTAGTCAACATTCAGATACTTATGAAGCTGAACTGAAAGTCGCCAATTTCGCTGGATACAGATCTTGATTGCCAGCTCGGTTGCGCGGCGCTGCTGACTGATCGGCTGCAAACAGATAATTTTATTGGCATCTTTGTGACAGCGGGCGAGGATGTGATCCAATTCATGGATGTGTTTTTCCATGGCGACCGGATACTTGATCTCCTGCGCACGGTGCAAGGCGCTATCGAGCAGTGGCAGGCCACTTTTCATATTGATCTTGGGTGATAATGTTACCCAGCACGCGGCATCAGCCAGGATCTCTGCGCTACCACTGGTTTCTATTTGCACCTGATTTCCCTGCTCGATCAACGCTCGAGTGAGCTGACGCAGATCGTAGAGACAGGGCTCTCCGCCTGTTATCACGATATGCCTGGCGGAATAGCCCAACCGGTTTAATGCGTGGCAGATCTGTTCGGTTGTCATGCTAGACCAGCACTCTGAGGCCGTGGAGCGATCGAGAATTTGGTCTGAGACAACTTCCATTTCCGGATCAACATGCCAAGTATGGCGCGTATCACACCAGGAACAGCCGACGTTACACCCCTGCAGACGAATAAAAACGGCGGGGATCCCCG
>JAYRLO010000079.1:0-10800 GCA_041905215.1 Aeromonadaceae bacterium | reverse complement strand
GACCGAGAAGACCACAGAAATCTGGTTTTGCAGGAAGACCGCCAGTGAGTGGCGCCCCTGCTGCCACAGCCAGTGAGCCACTCGGTAGCCCTGCAGAGCGTGGAACCCCTTGAGGTAGAGCAGAGGCGTCGAGTAGTAGCGCACCGCCGGATCCCGCTCCTTGACCGCGCAGATGTCAGCGGCGGCGGCATCGAGAATATCCGGCTGGGCCGCCAGTGCGGTCTCGATCACCTCGCGCAGCACTATGGCGGGCATCACGGCACTGGCCAGCTTGTTGGCCAGCTGAAAACTCAGGGCCGAGCGCAGCGAATCATGGTTGAGGATGGTCGAATGGAAGAAACTGGCCAACATGGGCTCTTCGTTCACCAGGATCAGAGCCTCGGTCCGGATCTTGTCCCAGGTTTGTTGCTGCTTGCAGGCCATAGCTCATCCTTGTCCTTCAGGTGATAACAGAGTGACGCGTTCGTGCCCCACCGCCGAGATGGGATCCATGTGAATGATGACATCAGCACCTGGATATTTTTCCAGGATCAGCGCCTCCGCCTGATCCGCCAGATCATGGGCTCGCAGCAGCGGCAAGGCATCATCCAACTCCAAATGTAACTGGATGAAGCGCAACGGGCCCGCCTGGCGAGTCCGCAGATCATGGATACCATGCACGCCCGGCACCGACTTCACCAGTTCGACAATCTGCTCCCGCTCCTCATCGGGAAGCTGACGGTCGAGCAGGGTCTGCACCGCCTCATAGCCGATTTCCAGAGCCCCCTTCAGGATGAAGAGCCCCAGCAAAATGGCAAACAGACCATCGGCCCATAACCAGCCATACCAGGAGCAGCCCAGTGCCAGCAACACACCGAGATTGAACAGCACATCGGATTGATAGTGCAGGCGATCGGCTCGGATCGCCTGGCTCTGGGTCTTCTGCACCACCAGGCTTTGGAACGCGACCAGCACCAGGGTCAGTGCCAGTGAGCCAACGGTCACCCAAAGACCGATATCGAGATTCTTCAAAGGCTCCGGATTCACCAGTCGGGAAAAACCGTTCATCACCAGCACCAGTGCCGAACCGGTAATGAAAGCGGCCTGCGCCAGACTGGCCAGCGACTCGGCCTTGCCGTGACCGAAGCTGTGGTCGTGATCGGCGGGTGTCAGTGAGTAGCGCAACGCGAACAGATTGATCAAGGAGGCACTGATATCCATCAGCGAGTCGGTCAGCGAGGCCAGCAGGCTCGAGGAGCCGGTCATCAACCAGGCAACCAGTTTGGCCAGGATCAGGATCCCGGCCGTCGCCGTGGATGCCAGACCGGCAAGAGTCACCCAACGGGAGTAAGAGGCGGTGGTCACAGAGTCATCCTCGACAAATCGGGAGGTAGTCCGTACCTCCAACTGTGAATAGGATCACTATCATACCTGTTGGCGAAGCGAGGACAATCCTTTCCCTGCAGATGCGGCGGCCGTTTCCTCGGCGCCCGCTCTTGGTTATCCTTAGCGCCCTGCCTCACCCTCTGGAGTCCGCATGCTGCACATAGTGCTGTTTCAGCCCGAAATCCCGCCCAACACCGGCAACATCATCCGCCTGTGTGCCAATACCGGGTACCATTTGCATCTGATTGAACCACTGGGATTTGCCTGGGATGACAAGCGCGTGCGCCGCGCCGGGCTCGATTATCACGAATTTGCCGATGTCCGCCGCTATCCGGATCTGGCGAGCTGCCTGGCCTCGCTACCGGAGAGCCGGGTCTTTGCCTGCACCACCAAGGGCAAGCACTATCCGTCGGATTGCCAATTCCGCGCAGGCGATGTGCTGCTGTTTGGCCCCGAGACCCGCGGGCTGCCGATGGAAGTGATCGAGAGCCTGCCAGCGGAACAACGGCTGCGGATCCCGATGCAGGCCAACAGCCGCAGCATGAATCTCTCCAATGCTGTGGCCGTGTTCGTCTACGAAAGCTGGCGTCAGTTGGGATTCCCCGGCGCCTGCTGAATCGGCTGGTTGGCGAGGTACCAGCTAGCCACACGAGGTCGGATCTATAGCTGTACCGAATAGCAGCTCAGCCATCACGGCGACTGAGGTAGCGCTAAGCTGACCCTCTGCGCCAGGAATGGCGCGGCGGAGCCCCATGGATGGGTTCACGGCGTGTCAGCGTGCGCTACCTTGTCGATGGAGCATCATCAGGATCAGCTAGTTAGTAACAACAGGTTGGAACTCTCATCCAGTGGCCGCCGGAGCGAGTGAGCACTCGCCCCGGCCAGTCATCAGAGGAATCAGTGCCAGTTGCCGTTGCGGATCACGCCGACGGCCAACCCCTCGATATTCAGGGTCTGCTCGGTCAGATCGACCTGGATCGGCTCCAGCTCTTCGTTTTCCGGCAACAGCAACACCTGGTTGCCCTTGCGCTCGAAGCGCTTGACCGTCACCTCGTCATCGCCGACGCGGGCCACCACCACCTGGCCATTGCGTACCTGCTGAGTCTTGTGCACCGCCAACAGGTCGCCATCCAGGATGCCGATGTTTTTCATACTCATGCCGTGAACCCGCAGCAGAAAATCGGCGCGCGGCTGGAACATGGCCGGATCGATCTGGTAGTGCGCCTCGACATGCTCGGTGGCCAGGATCGGCTCGCCCGCCGCCACCTGTCCGATCAGCGGCAACCCGGCCTCCTCTTCGACCTCGTCATCCTGCAACAACTGGATGCCACGCGAAGTGCCCGGCATGATGTGGATGACCCCCTTGCGGGCCAGCGCCTTCAGGTGCTCTTCGGCGGCATTCGCTGACTTGAACCCCAGGCGCAAGGCAATTTCTGCCCGGGTCGGCGGCATTCCCGACTCCTGCATGCATTCCTTGATCAGTTCGAGCACTTCGTTCTGGCGCGGCGTCAGATTTTTCATGATGGTTTGCCTGTCTATTTATACAGATAACTGTGAGTATATACAGTCGTTTGTGAAGTGCAAGGCAAATGGCTGACCCAGACGGGTAACGTGGCAATTCACGACAAGTCCGGCCAGTTTTGCTATGCTGGCGCGGCATTTTTTATTGAGGATACCTCGCTCATGTCCTTTGGTGCTGCACTGGTCAGAACCCTATGCCGTCTTCCTGTCCGTCTGCTGGTCAACCACAGCTCTCTCCCGGAAGATCCGTTGACCCAGCTGGGTCTCGATCCATCCCGCCCCATCGTCTACGCCCTGAGCGCAGAGTCGCTCAGCGATCTCTTGACTCTGGAGCTGTGTGTTGAAGAGTTGGGGTTACCCAGCCCGTTCACTCCCTTGACGCTGCAGGGTAAAAGCCATCCGCGCTACGTCTGTCTGGATCGCCCGCCTCTGCCCTTTGGCATCAAGCGCGGTGAACAACCGAAGCAGGCTGCCTTTCAGGAGTGGCTGACCCTGCATGAGCTGGACCCTCAGCTGGACATTCAGCTGGTGCCGGTAACCCTGTTATGGCGTCGGGCGCCGGGCCGGGAGAAGCCACAGCGCTTGCAACCGCCAGCACGAACGACCCCCAGTGCCCTGCGCAAGGCCTTCATCGTCGCCCTGTATGGCCGGGAAAATCGCGTCCGCTTCTCTCCCCCCGTCTCGTTGCGCGCCCTGGTCAACCAATTGGGCACCGACGAAGTGGTTGCTCACAAACTGGCCCGGGTGGCCCGCATCCATTTCAGTCGGCAACGCCAGGCGGCCAAGGGGCCTCGTCTGCCCGATCGGCAGGCACTGTTCCGCGAACTGCTGCGGAGCGACAACATAGTGCAGGCGATCCGTGAACAGGCCAGCGCCGAGGGGAGCAGCGAAGAGGTGATCCGCGCCCGGGCCCTGAGCTACCTCGACGAGATAGGCTCGGACTTCTCCTATCGACTGGTTCGCTTCCTCGACTACTTCCTCGGCTGGTTGTGGAACAAGTTGTACCGCGGCATCACGGTACGCGGCGGCGAGAAGGTGCGACGGTTGGCCCGCGAAGGGCACGAGATCATCTACATCCCCTGCCATCGCAGCCACATGGACTATCTGCTGCTCTCCTACGTCATCTATCACCAGGGGATGGTGCCACCGCATATCGCCGCCGGCATCAACCTGAACTTCTGGCCGGCCGGCCCGCTGTTCCGCCATGGCGGCGCCTTCTTCCTGCGCCGTAGTTTCAAGGGTGACAAGCTCTACAGCACTGTGTTCCGTGAGTACCTGAGTCAACTGTTCGATCGTGGATACGCCGTCGAATATTTCACCGAGGGTGGGCGTTCGCGTACCGGCCGCCTGCTGCAGCCAAAGACCGGGATGATCGCCATGACGTTGCAGGCCCAGCTGCGGGGTATCCACCGTCCGCTGACCTTTGTCCCCGTCTACCTGGGCTATGAGCATGTGATGGAAGTGAACACTTACCTCAAGGAGCTCAAGGGCAGCCGCAAGGAGAAGGAGAACTTCTGGCAGGTGGTCGGCATCCTCGGCAAGCTGCGTAACTTCGGTCGCAGTTATGTCAACTTTGGTGAACCGCTGACCCTGCATCAGTTCCTGCAACAGCAGGTTCCGGAGTGGCATGACGATATCGACCCCAGCGGTCAGCACAAGCCGGAATGGCTGCCCAGAACCGTCGACACCCTGGCCAAACAGTTGATGACCCGCATCAACGATGCGGCGGCGGTCAATGGCCTGACCCTGAGCGCCATGGCTCTGCTGGCCACCGACAAACAGGCGCTGCCGCGTGAAGACCTGCTGTCGCAGATCCGTCTCTACCAAGGGTTGCTGCAACGGGCGCCCTACAGCGGCTTCAATGCATTGCCCCCGGCCAGCGCCGAGGAGTTGCTGGATCAGGCTCTGGAGCTGAACAAGTTCCAGATCGAAGAGGATCGTCTCGGCCAGATCATCAGCATGGATCGCTATCAGGCGATCCTGATGACCTTCTATCGCAACACCATACTGCACCTGTTCGCACTGCCCAGCCTGGTGGCAACGCTGATCGAGCGCAACGAGGGGCTCGATCACGAGGAGCTGGTCGCCCGCTGTCGCCGTCTCTATCCGCTGCTGAAGAACGAGCTGTTCCTGCGTTACGAACTCGATGAGCTGGATCTGCAGATCCGGGCCATCACAGATGCCCTGCATGATTTGGCACTGATCGAAGAGCACAATGGCGGCTACTGGGTGCGTCCGGAAGAGCAGATGCGGCTGTTGCTGCTGGCCCAGAGCATCCAGGAGACGCTGCAACGCTACGCCATCACGCTGTCGCAGATCCATCAACAGCCGGGCATCACCCTGGCGCAACTCGAGTCCGATAGCCAGATGATGGCGGAGCGTCTGGCGACACTACACGGCATTCATGCGCCAGAATTCAGCGACAAGAGTCTGTTCAAGACCCTGCTGCTGAGTCTGCATCAGGAGGCCTACCTGCAGTGCCAGGGAGACGACCAACCCGTCACGGGCGATACCCAGGCCCTCGAGGAACTGGCCGCCATACTCCTTCCCCTGTTGCCCGATCCGGTACGCCGCACCCTGCTGCTCCCGGCTCGCTGAGCCGAAGATGCATCGAGGGGCATCGCAAAACAATGCCCCTCGATGGTCAACAGACAATCACGCCAAACCGTTCCTCATCATGCAACAGAGCCATGAGAGTGGGCATTGATTCGGGTTATAACTTCCGGCCCAGTCGTTTCTCGATCTGCCGTCTTTCCCACGATGGCGAGAACAGATTAAACACCTCGAACACATTCAATCCGTGCGATAGCAACCCGATCCCCCACCCCAGCATGGGCCACCAGGCCCAGATATAGCTGGCGTCGGTGGCCAGGTTGATCACAAATAGCATCGATATTACGACCGCATATTTGATGGCATGCGAATAGAAGCCCTTGATGTCACGGACGTATTCCATCGCCTGTTGTTCGGTTTTATCCATTTGATCGTCTTGAGTCATGTCCTTCTCCATAGGTAGTGTCTCGACATGAACATCAAAAACAGCGGCAAGAGATTTTACTGACTCAAGCCCCGGGGTCTGACCGCGTTCAATCCGCTGGATGGTGCGAATACTGAGGCCGCTCAATAGGGCGAGTTGCTCTTGCGACCAGTTGCGCTGCAGTCTGAGTTTGCGAACATTCATGCTTATCCCTCTGTCTCTGGTGTTCGATTGAAACTATCCAACAAACGCAGAACATGCGTGACGACATTTAGGCGACACCGACATGACATTTCAATAAAATCAATCAGTTAAAATCACACTGGCAACACGCCGACACCATGCAAACCAGATACGGCAGAGCAAGTTGCAACGGTAACAAGAGCCCTCAGGTCAGCGCTGTCGAGAGCAGGATGCCGCCAAAAATCACGCAACCAACCCAGTTATTAGCCAGGAAGGCGTGAAAGCAGGCCTGCCGATTCCGATCCCGAGCCGATATCCCCTGGTAGACAAACAGAGCCGCCGCCACCCCCACGCTGGCATAGAAGAGGCCGTTCAACTGCTGTAACCAACCGACCAGCAGCAACGTCAGCAGGGTTGTAACCTGGAGCAGGGCAATCATCAGCAGATCGTAGCGACCGAACAGGATGGCCGTCGATTTGACGCCGATACGCCGATCGTCCTCCCGATCCACCATGGCGTAATAGGTGTCATAGGCGATGGTCCACAACACGTTGGCACCAAACAGGAGCCAAGTGGTCAACGTCAGCTCATCGGCCACGGCCACCCAAGCCATGGGGATCGACCAGGAGAAGGCCAGCCCCAGCACCAGTTGCGGCAGATGGGTAACACGTTTCATAAACGGATAGATCACGGCCAGCAGCAGTCCAACTACCGACAGCACTATGGTCTGGCGGTTGAGGGTCAATACCAGAAGGAAAGCCAGCCCCACCAGCAGGGCGAAGAAGACCAGGGCCTGGCGCGCCGTCAGCAGCCCCGCTGGTAGCGGCCGTTGCGCCGTGCGTTGAACATGGCCATCGACATGACGATCGGCATAGTCGTTGATGACACAGCCGGCCGCTCGCATCAGCACAACGCCCAACCCCATCGCCAGCAGCGGCCATAGCGGCGGCACACCCGCCGAGGCCAGCCACAACGACCACAGGGTGGGCCACAGTAGCAGAAGGGTTCCGATGGGCTTATCCATTCGTGCCAGTTGCCAGTAGGCGCGCCAAGGCCAGGTCGTCACCGCGTGCATGCTGATACCTCATCGTCGATTCCCGTATACAGAGGGGAATCGGGTAAAAATAGTTCTGTGATCGAGCAACTCCCCTGAGGAAGCGCAAAGCTGGAGTGGCGAGCCCAGAGTCGAGGTGGCAGTGGCAACCGCCACCGTTGCAACGCCTCAACCAGCGCCTCCTCATGGGCCAGATCGGCATACAGCAGAGCCTCCCGCTGCGCCCCGGCGGCACCAAACAGCCAATCCCCCAGTGGGCGCTCACCCTGTTGGGCCAACTCGGGGTGATGGCTCAGGGTGGCGGCAGAGGCTTGCGTCAACGCCCAGACCCACGGCCGCCCCGCCTTCAACAGCAACACCTGCCGTTGCCAGCCATCGCCGTCCGGAGCCACACCTTGGAACAGGCAGTGGAGCGTCAAGGCTCCGGGCTCACCCCGCAGCCGCTGAGTCAAGGAGCCGGGCTCCGCCAACCACGCCAGCGCCGAGCCTGGTAGCCCTGCCGTCATCACGGGCAACCAAACGATCGGCTGCAACGCAGCAACCGGCGCCCATTGGCTAGATGAAGGAGTCGACACCAGCTTTCTCACCCCAGAAACTACACAACATCACACCCCTTGCCACAATAGTCCGCAGATCCCTTGACGATCGGTCATTCGGCCTCAAGAATGGCCATATCACCCGTTGCCGTTCGACAAGAAGCCAAGCCATGTCCAAAAAAATCATACTCTTCCTGCTGATGCTAACCAGCTGCCTGACCACCTCTATGACCTTCGCCAGTGAAGGTGGTGGTGAGGGTGGCGAAGGAGCCGCACAACCGACCGGTATCGGCTACTACACCCTGGATCCGGAGTTCATCACCAACTTCCTCAGCGATGGACCGACCCTGGGCTATGTCCGCGTCAAGGTCGATCTGATGGTCGATAACGCCGCCGATATCGAACTGCTCAAGCGACACGACCCGCTGCTGCGCGATGCCATCAACACCCTGCTCGGCGCCCAAACCCTGGATGAGGTTAAATCTCAGGAGGGTCGGGAGAAGGTGCGACTCAAGTGCAAGGCCAAGATCGAAGAGCTGCTGACCAAGGAAGAGGGACGCAAGGTCATTCGCGACCTGCTGTTCACCAACTACCTATATCAATAGCCATCACGCCCGGCGCAGCGGCTTGCGACTATCCAGCCAACCGTGCAGCAGACCAATCAGCAAACCGCTCAGATGGGCAACATTCGCCAGATTGTTGCCCAGCACACCGCTAAAGCCAATGATCAACCAGATCACCATGAAACCGAAGATGCCATCCTGTAATTGAACGCCCCCCTCGGGCCTGCGCCGCCCCAGGATCCAGGTATAACCGACCAGTGTATTCACCACAGCCGAGAGACCGCCGAAGTCAGGCCCGGAGACCAGATACTCGAGTAGATTCGGGATCACGGCGCCGATCAGCAACAGGGTCAACAACTTGCTGCAGCCCAGCTGACGTTCGACCAGACCGGCCAGGTACCACCACCACATCAGGTTGAAGATCAGGTGCAGCGGCGAAAAATGCAAAAATGCCGGGGTCACGAAACGCCAGATCTGCCAGCCATTCAGCTGCATCAGGTCCGGGTGAAAACTCAACGCCTGATACACACCCAGACCGATGAATTGCAGACCATACAGGCCGACGCATAGCGCCATGACGATCAGGGTGACGGGGCCCGCCTGCATCAAAAAGTGTGCGGTCAGACTGTGATGGCCAGCGCTGTAGTCGATGCGGCTGTTGGGAGCGCCACTCTGCCAGGAAGCCTCGGCATAGCGCGGGTGATACGGCTCCTGCAAGAAGCGCTTGATCTCGGGCTCCGCCTCGCCACTGCGACTCTCATCAGCCAGCCAGAGGGTGATTCCGACCTCGGACTGAGTCAGCTCACAGTGCAACCCCCGATGGGAGAGATAATCGGCCAGGCTATGGGCAAGACGGGCATCACTGAGCACCACCAGCTGTTTCACGATTGCACCTCCCGATCCGAATCACCCGAACGCTCCACCGGCGAAGCCAACTGCCAGGCAGCAAAGCCGCCGTCGAGGTTATAAACCGTCTCGAAGCCATGATTCACCAGATACTGTGCCACCCCCTGACTGCTATGGCCGTGGTAGCACATCACCACGATCGGCCTGTCTGGATCCGTCTGCTGCAGGAACATCGCCAGGGTTTCGTTGGTCAAATGAAAAGCGCCGGGGGCGTGGCCCGCGCGGAAACTGGCCTGATCGCGGATATCGACAAAACAGGCCGCATCGGTGCGCAGCAGCTCGACAGCTGCCGCCGGAGAGAGAGGTAGAAACTGGGACATGCAAGGCTCCTGATTCATATCGCCCCCAGTTTACCCGATTGTTAAAAAAAAGGATCATCCGACGCGAATCGGATGATCCCTTGAACTACTACAGGGTTCTACAGGTTGCGCCGGCTCAAGCGCCACCGCCCCTCAAGTTAACCGCCCAGATAGGCCTGACGCACCGCCGGATCGGCCAACAGTTGCTGACCGCTACCTTCGAGCACCACGCGACCAGTCTCCAGCACATAACCGCGATCGGCCAACTTCAGCGCCTGGTTAGCGTTCTGCTCGACCAGGAAGATGGTCATGCCCCGTTTCCGCAGCCGCTCGATGATCTCGAAGATCTGCTGGATGATGATGGGAGCCAGCCCCAGAGAGGGCTCGTCCAGCAGCAACAACCGCGGCTTGCTCATCAAGGCGCGACCGATGGCCAGCATCTGCTGCTCACCACCGGACATGGTGCCGGCGCGCTGTGTCAACCGCTCCTTCAAGCGGGGGAACAGTTCATAGACTTCGGCCAGCAGGTCCGCCTGCTCCGCCTTATCAACGAAAAAGGCCCCCATCGACAGGTTCTCTTCGACCGTCAGGCGACTGAAGATGCGTCGCCCTTCCGGCACTATGGCGATGTCACCGCGCATGATCTTGGCGGTATGCCACTGAGTGATGTCCTGCCCCTCGAACAGCACCTGGCCGGACTGAGGTTTGGGATCGCCGCACAGGGTCATCAGCAACGTGGTCTTACCGGCGCCGTTGGCACCGATCAGGGTGACGATTTCGCCCTCATTGATGTGCAGGCTAACATCGTGCAGCGCCTGGATCTTGCCGTAATAGGTGGAGACGTTCTTGAATTCCAGCATCTGATACCTCAAAACTCACCCAGATAGGCCTTGATCACGGCCGGATTGCTCTTGATCTGCTCCGGCTTGCCATCGGCCAGCGGACAGCCCTGGTTGACCACGTAGATATGGTCGGAGATTTCCATCACCAGTTTCATGTCGTGTTCAATCAGCAGCACAGAGACGCCGAACTCATCGCGCAGCAGGCGGATCAGCTCGTCGAGATCGTGGGTTTCTTTCGGGTTCAGCCCCGCCGCCGGTTCATCCAGCATCAGCAACTTCGGCTGGGTACACATGCAGCGGGCAATCTCCAACCGTCGTTGCTGGCCATAGGCCAGACCGGTCGCCGGTCGATTGGCCAGCTCGGTCAGGCCAACCTTATCCAACCAGAACAGGGCGCGCTCGAAGGCCTCCTTCTCGGCCCGACGAAATGTCGGCGTCTTGAAGATGCCCTGCAGCAAGCCACCGTGCATGTGACGATGCTGAGCCACCAGCAGGTTCTCCAGCGCCGTCATCTCCTTGAACAGGCGGACGTGCTGGAAGGTGCGCACCACCCC
>JAYRLO010000356.1:0-1944 GCA_041905215.1 Aeromonadaceae bacterium | reverse complement strand
ACCCCAAGAAGTCCAAGACCCGCCCCCTGGCGGCCGGGATCGTCTCGGTGCCAGCTGCTTTGATGTTGCTCGTAGCCCTCTACGCCGTGCTGGTATGGGGCTGGTTCGTTGCCCCGAAGGTGGTGATGGTCATCGCGGCCTATCTGGTCTTGAACCTGGCCTACACGTTCGTGCTCAAGCACCAACCTGTGGTCGACATCTTCACCATCGCCATCGGTTTTGTGCTGCGAGTCTACGCCGGTGCCATGGCACTGGACGTGCCCGTGTCCTCATGGATGTTCATCACGACCCTGTGCCTGGCGCTGTACCTGGCCGCCGTCAAGCGGCGCCAAGAACTCAGCCAAAGCGGAACGGAGGGCCGCAAGGTGCTGGAGAAGTACTCCGTGTCACTGGTGGATCGTTACGCTGAGATGTCGGCAACCGGGGCGCTGCTTTTCTACAGCATGTTTGTGATGTCCGCCCAGCCCGAGTTGGTCATCACGGTTCCATTAGTCCTGTTCGGCCTGTTCCGCTACTGGTTCGTGGTGGAGGCCCTTGATGGCGGCGAGTCGCCCACAGATGCACTGCTGGCTGACTGGCAGCTGTTGCTTACCGTGGTTCTGTGGGTGGCTGCCTGCGGCTGGGCACTTTGGCCGGTGCAGGGGTGATCATGGATTTCTCTTACGCCCTGACCCCATTTCTGGCTTGGCTCGTCGCCGGAGTCTCAAAATTCATTATCAACAGCATCAAGGCCAAGCAACTCGCGTTCGGCCTCATCGGCTATGGTGGGTTGCCCAGCAACCACAGCGCGATCGTCAGCAGCATGGCTGCGCTCATTGCCCTCAAGGAGGGTATCGGACACCCAGCTTTCGGTGTGGCCATTACACTGGCGTTTATTGTGATGTTGGATGCCAATAGCCTGCGCCGGCAGGTGGGTAAGCATGCGCTAGTCATCAACAAGTTGGCAGCCGGGGCATCTGACCATCAGACACTGCGCGAGCGCATGGGCCACACCCGATTGGAAATTGCCGCCGGCATCGCCGTGGGTATCGCGGTTGCCGCCGTAGTGAACGTAATGTTGGCTTGATGGATGAATCACGGACGGCCGATGCTCAGGCAATAAACCAATCTATCGCGAGCCGGATTCCGGTTCGATCGATATCCTTGGCCATCGTAGTGACGGTGGTGATGTACGTCGGCATGGCGACCCTGGCGGATTGGGAGGCGTTTGGTGCTGCGGTCTCGGCGCTACCCGGTTTGCTTTGGGTGCAGGTGGTGTTGCTCTCCCTCCTGAGCTATCTCCTTCGGTTTGCCCGCTGGCATCATTTCATCGTTGCTCTGGGACACAAGGTTCCGATCCTTCGTAACCTCGAAATCTACCTGGCAGCATTTGCGCTAACACTCACCCCGGGCAAGGCTGGAGAAACGATCCGATCCGTTTATCTCCATCCTTATGGCGTCAGCTATCCGCACAGCATCGGTGCCTTTGTCTCGGAGCGGCTTCTGGACTTGGTCGCAGTGGGGGCTCTGGCGTCGCTGGCGGTATCGATGTTCCCGGAACAGCGGCTGTGGATGTTTGCTGCAATCGCCTGCATCGTTATCGTCATTCTGCTACTGCGCTCCCGTCTGCTCAGCTTGATAGGAAGGCGAGCCGCAGGCAGCTCAGTCGTTGGCCACGCGGCAAAGTTGGTTGCTACCGTTCGTTTTCTATTGTCGAGTCGCCGAGTCGCTGTGGCTGCACCTTTGAGTCTTATGGCCTGGATGGCGCAGGGCGTCTCACTTTACTTGATTGTTGATGCGCTCGGCTACGAATTAACGGCCAGCACCGTCGTCGCGATTTATTGCCTGAGCATCCTGGCCGGCGCTGCGTCGTTCATCCCTGGTGGGCTGGGGGCGACAGAAGCCGCTATCGTGTTGCTTCTGTCGGCTGCAGGCGTTGGTCAGACGGATGCCATCACCGCATCG
>JAYRLO010000078.1:0-10837 GCA_041905215.1 Aeromonadaceae bacterium | reverse complement strand
TTTTATGGCGCTGTCCCAGTTACCTGTAGAGAGTCCCGGCTACACCGACAGGGTGGCGCACGCTGACACGCCGTGAACCCATCCATGGGGGCTCCGCCGCGCCATCCCTGGCGCAGAGGGTCAGCTTAGCGCTACCTAAGTCGCTGTGATGAATCGGAACCGCTCGTCCGGACTCCAGGCCAACATCGGATGGAGCTATCAGCGCATAACTAGCATCGCATAACTGGGATATAGCCATTTTTATGGTGAATTAGCTCTTGGTTGGACTCAACGTCAGAGTTACCCGACGATTTTGTGCCTTGCCCTCGGCGGTGCTGTTGCTGGCAACGGGCTGGTCAGGGCCTACGCCACTCATGCCCAGTCGGCCGGCATCAACGCCCATGGTGATCAGCGCGGTACCCACGCTCTCGGCCCGTTGCTGTGACAGACGCATGTTCAGGTCGCGACTACCGCTGCTGTCGGTATGGCCGACGACGTTGATTCGGGTATCTTCATACTCTTTCAACACCATGGCCACGCCACTGAGGGTATTGGCTCCGGCTGGTTTCAACTGGCTGGAGTTGCTGTCGAAGGTGACGTTATTTGGCATGTTCAGAATGATCTGGTCACCACTGCGGGTGACGGAGACACCGGTGCCCTTCATCTTCTGACGCAGTTTGGCTTCTTGCACATCCATGTAGTAGCCGATACCTCCGCCGAGCGCCGCACCAGAGGCTGCACCGATCAAGGCTCCCTTGCCCCGATCCTTCTTGGAGGAGGAGAGCACGCCAACTAGGGCACCTGTTGCTGCGCCAATCGCGCCACCTTTGACGGCTTTCGAGGTTTGTTCTTCGCCGCTGTAGGGATTGATGGTAGTACAGCCGACGGTTCCGATGGCCAGACAGAGTGAGGTCAACAGAAGTGTATGTTTTTTCATCCAAACGACCCATATGTGATAGAAATCACGTCATATATACCGAAAAATGGACTCACTGGAAATTGAATATCACCGACTTGTTGGACTTGTGAGCAGTTGGAATATCAAGGATCATAGTGGCCAGGATAGACCGATTGGCTGATCGAGCCTGCTGAGCAGCGGTTGAGGCGACGGGAGTATCCAAACATTCATCAGACAAGGAAACATGCTCGTGACTGAGGCTCTCTCTCCGGTTCAGGCCAGGATCCGTAATCTGCGTCGTATATCCCCCATCTGGTTAGTTCCTATCGTTGCAGCCGTGATCGGCTTGTGGCTGATCTACGCCACTCTGTCGAATCAAGGGCCCTTGGTGACTCTGACGATGAGTAACGCCGAGGGTATCGAGGCGGGTAAGACCATGATCAAGGCGCGCAGTGTCGAGGTCGGGATGGTGCAGACCGTCAAACTCAGTGAGGATCTGACCCACGTCATCGTCACGGCGCGTATGGCGGTCGATACCGAAGATCTGCTACGGCAGGACAGCCAGCTGTGGGTGGTCAAGCCGCGCATCGAGCGGCAGGGCATCTCGGGTTTGAGTACCCTGCTCTCTGGTTCCTATATCGAGCTGCTTCCGGGCAAGAAAAACAAATATCGCGATAAATTCGATGTGATGGAGACCCCTCCGGTTGCGCAACCCGATGAGAAGGGACTGCGGATCCGGTTGATTAGTGAGCAGAGTCGAGGGTTGAACATCGGGGATCCCGTCATGTATCGGGGATTCTCGGTCGGTCGTGTTGAGTTGAGCCACTTCTCGACCGGGAGCCGGCAGATGGAGTATCAGCTGTTCATCACGGCTCCTTACGATGGCCTGGTCACCAATAATGTCCGTTTCTGGATGAATGGCGGCGTCCGTTTTGAAACCTCGGCGGATGGCATGAAGTTCGAAACTGGTTCGCTGGAAAACCTCATCAAGGGTGGCGTCAGTTTCGATGTGCCGAAGGGGTGGGGGCTGGGCAAGCCGGCTACCAGTGGCCAGCAATTCACACTATTTACCGACGAAAGCAGCAGTCGCAGCCGCGAGTACGATCGCTATCTGGATTATGTTCTGTTGTTCAACGATTCGGTGCGCGGTTTGAGTGCTGATGCACCCGTCGAGTATCGCGGCATTCGCATCGGTACCGTGCTAGAGGTGCCCTTCCAACTGAGTGACGTTGAACTGCTGGGGCGGAATTCCGGCATGATACCGGTGCATATCCGCATTGAGCAGGATCGTTTCGATGATGAGACTGGTGATCGAGCGTTGAGCCAATTGTCTCGGGATATCGAGCAACAGATCCGCAAGGGGCTCAGGGCCTCTCTCAAGACTGGGAATCTGCTGACTGGATCCATGTATATCGATCTGAGTCCGGTGCCGGATAGCCCGCCAGCTGCGGGTTATGGTCGCTTTGGTGAGTTCCATACAATTCCGACCGTATCGGGTGGTTTGGCGCGCATTGAACAGCAAGCTAATAAATTACTAAATAAAATCAATGACCTGCCGCTGGATAAAACCATTGATAACCTGGATGCCATGCTCAAGGAGAGTAAGCAGAGTTTTGCTGCTATGCGGGAGTTGAGCACCAACATGAACAAGCTGGCCACGCAACCGGGAGCCCAACAGCTACCTGCCGAACTGACCAAGTCGATGCAGGAGTTGCAGAAGACGCTGCAGTCATTTTCCAGTGACTCTCCTGTGTATGGCGATCTGAACCGTTCGATCGAGTCATTGAACAGCCTGTTGCGTGAATTGAAACCGGCGGCGCGTAAGGTCAACGAAAAACCAAATTCTCTGATTTTTAGCCAGACTCCGGCCAATGATCCGCTACCGAGGAGTGCCAATTGATGCGCTATCTACTCATGCTTGTTTGTGCCGTGCTGGTCACCGGATGTGCCAGTGAAGCCGTACCGGCTTACTATGCCTTGAGTCTTTCCGATAACCAGGCTCCCTCTCGGCAGGTGACAGAGGGGCCAATTCTGGTGGTCGATCGCGTGGTACTGCCGGAGTATCTGAATGATCTGGGAATCGCGTTTCAACCGGATGATGTGCAGATAGTGACGGCAAACCAGGCCCGTTGGGCCGAGGCTCTGGACAAGCAGTTGACCCGATCCCTGGTGCAGAGTCTCTCTGAGCGCCTGGAGCGGGTACAGGTGCTTGAGGGGCCGAATGCCAAGAGCCAAGTTTGGCATCTGAACCTTGAAATCACGGCGTTTCAAGGCCGTTTCGATGGTCAGGCGGTAGTGGCCGGGCGTTGGGTGTTGCAGCAGGGAGATAAGGCCTACAGTCACGCTTTCCAGACCCAGGTTCCGCTGCAAGAGGATGGTTATCCGGCGCTGGTTCGGGCGCTGCGCAAAGGGTGGCAGTCCGAGATCGATAGCCTGGTGGTGGCCATCAAGCCGACTCTGGTTCCGACCCCCTAATCATCTATCGCACATGGGTTCTATGGATGCATTGGAACCCATGTTATTCACCTCGATGACGGGCTGAAATAGCCCTTCAACTTCTCTGCGCAGGCTCGATGGCCGCCTCAGTGCCATCAGCCTCTGGCCCAACGGAAGGATCCTTGGTCTTTACGGTTTGGCTCTGGCCCTTTGGCGCCTGATGCGATCCATATCCCAGCCTAGTCCAGAGGCGTCGAATCACATCAGCACGCAGCAACAGTGCCACCCCTCCGGCCAATAATCCCCAAAATGCCGAGCCGATACCGAAACCAGTGACCCCCGAGGCGGTGACCAGGAAGGTAATGATCGCGGCCTCCCGATCGGTTTCAACCTGCAGGGCTTGCTGCAGGCTATTGCTCAGGGTACCGAGCAGCGCCAGACCGGCGATCGCCATGATGAGCGGCTGGGGCAGGGCGGCAAACAGACTAGCCACGGTAGCCCCCAGCAGCCCGGTCAGCAGATAGAGAAAACCGGCACAGCAGGCGGCCAGATAACGGCGGTGTGGATCTGGATCGGCCTCTTTGCTCATGCACAGCGCCGCTGTGATGGCGGCAAGATTCAGGGCATAGCAGCCGAACGGGGCGAGTAGGGCGCCGGTGAGACCGGTCCAGCCGACCAGAGGTGAGACCGGCGGGTGATAGTCGTGAGCGCGTAGTACCGCGACCCCGGGTAGATTCTGTGAGCTCATGGTAACCATAAACAGCGGGAGGGCAACGCCGAGCAGACTGTGCAGCGAAAACTGCGGTGTGGTCCAGATCAACTGCACGGCGGAGGGTTCAATGCTCTCCAGATGCAACAGATTGAGCTGCCAGGCGACCATCATGCCCAGCAGCAGGGTCACCGCCAGGGCATATCTGGGGACGAGTGGCTTGCACAGCAAAAAGGCCAACCCCATGCCGCCAACCAGTAGTGGCTGTAACTCGAAGGCGTGGCAGAGATCCAGACCAAAGCGCAGCAGCACCCCGGCCAGCATGGCATTGGCCAGATGTAGAGGCAGACGATGCATGACTCGGGCAAACAGACCGCTGAAGCCACAGATCAACAGCAGCACCGATGAACAGAAGAAGGCGCCTATGCTCTCACCCATGGGGACGCCTGCCAGACTGGCGATCAACAGTGCCGCTCCTGGCGTTGACCAGGCGGTGAGGACGGGAACCCGGTAGCGCAGCGAGAGCCCGATCGTGGTCACCCCCATGCCCAGCCCCAACACGGTTAGCCAGGAGCCGAGTTGTGCTGCTGTTGCTCCCGCACTGGCGGCTGCTTGAAAGATGATGACGGCCGAGCTGGTATAGCCGACCAGTACGGCGATGAAACCACTGCTCAGATGATGAGGGCGCAGTGAACGCAGCGAAGCAAGAGAGGACATGCGGTTACTCCTGTTGGCCCTAGGCCCATCAGCGATAATAATTGTGCGTTATAGCGTACAATGGCAGGCTAACAGTGTGCGTTATTGCGTACAAGTGGAGATGTCGGATGGAAGCACTCAATCAACGGGTTGGCTTGGCACTCAAGCAACTTCGGCAACAACAGGGGTGGAGTCTGGATCGGGCGGCGCTTGCCTGTGGTGTCAGTAAGGCGATGTTGGGTCAGATCGAGCGGGGGGAGTCCAGTCCGACCGTGGTGACCTTGTGGAAGATTGCCGCCGGGTTCCATGTCCCCTTCTCCTATTTCATGGAAAGTGCGCCGCAACTGGCATCCACTGCGGCCTTACAGACTATCTATCGCGGTCCGCAGCCGGAACAAACGCAACTCTTGGCAGAAGGTATCCGGGTCACGACGCTGCTGCCATTTGAACCTCTATTGGGGTATGAGTTGTTGCGGGTCGAGTTACCGGTGGGCTGCGAGTACCACTCTGTGCCCCATGAGGCTGGCTCCATCGAGCAGGTGATCTCACTCGAGGGGGATATGGCCCTCTGGCTGAACGATAGCTGGTTGCCGCTGGCGGTCGGTGAGGTGGTGCGTTTTGCGGGCGATCAACCCCACGGTTACCGCAATGATGGAATCCAGACTGTCGCGTTTCACGATCTAATCCATTACTGCGCCCCCTCTTCTAGCATGATGAGTGACTTATGATTTGATGATGTCCTTTATTGACCCCCTATCTGGCCGTTCTCGCTCTGCTGGTGGCTGTCAGGTGGCGTTAAGCTCTCTTCATCACTGGATGAGATGAGTAAATACGATGAAAAGTGCCCTGTTAGTCATAGATTGTCAGAAGTCCTTCAAGGCCCGTCCGTTCTGGAGCGAACAACAGTTTCCCGCCTGGTGCCTGGCACAACAACGGTTGATCGATGGCTGTGTGGCCCGGAATATCCCCGTGGTGCAGGTGTTGCACCAGACCACAGATGGCGGCCCTTTTGACCCTCAATCTGGATTGGTCTCCACGCTGGATGAAATACGGGTCGAGCCGGATCTGCTGGTGCGCAAACACAGGCACAGTGCCCTGGCCGGGACGCCGCTGCTGGATTGGTTGATCGGTCAGAATATTCAACGGTTGCTGATCTCGGGGATCCGCACCGAGCAGTGTTGCGAGACCACGGCGCGGCACGCCTCGGATCTGGGGTTTCGCGTCGATTTTTTCTCCGATGCTACCTTGACCTTCGATATGGTCGAGCCACACAGTGGCAAGAGGGTTGCCGCCGATGATATTCAAGCCCGTACCGAGCTGGTATTGGCGGGTCGCTTCGCCCGTTTGTGTCGGGTGGATGAGTGGTTGGCTCACGAAACATCACAGGAGTCATGATGCGATTGAACGATTGGGGATGGGCCCTGTTGGTGGTGCTGGTATGGGGGGTGAACTTCGTCGTTATCCACGTCGGTTTGGTCGGGGTTCCTCCTCTGCTGCTAGGAGCCTTGCGCTTCTTGCTGGTGGCTCTGCCCGCCGTATTTTTCGTGCCGCGGCCCCGGATCCCGCTGTGTTGGCTGCTGGCCTATGGTTTGACCATCAGTTTCGGTCAGTTTGCCTTCTTGTTTACGGCGATGCATGTCGGCATGCCTGCCGGAATTGCCTCTTTGGTTCTTCAGTCCCAGGTTATTTTTACCCTCTGCTTTGGTGCTCTGTTGCTGCGGGAACGCTGGCAGCGTCATCAACCGCTGGCGTTGGGTATCGCCTGTCTGGGGCTGATCGTCCTGGCGAGCCAGCAGCAATCAGGCGGCATGACGCTCGCAGGTTTTGCTCTGACCTTGGCTGCCGCCTCCTGTTGGGGATTGGGTAACATAGTGACGCGGCGCATCAGCCAACAGGGGCCTGTCGATCTGCTGAGTCTGGTGGTCTGGGGAGCCCTGATTCCCCCGCTGCCATTCCTGGTCTGTTCGGCCTGGCTCGAGGGACCCCAGAGCATGATGACTGCACTGCGCGATCTCACCTGGAGTGGCGCTCTGGCGATTATCTATCTGGCGTTGGTTGCCACCATAGTCGGCTATGTGATCTGGGGGAAACTGCTGCAGCGTTATCCGGTGGCCGAAGTCGCTCCCCTGACACTGCTGGTGCCGGTGGTTGGTTTGTTGGCAGCTCGGCTGCTGCTGGATGAGCATCTGCAGAGCATGCAGTGGCTCGGCATCGCCTTGGTGCTGTTGGGGCTGTTGGTCAATCTGTTCTGGCCGCGTTGGCGCCAGAGGGTGCGTCTCTGTGCCTGATTATCCGCTGATTACGCCTGTCTATATCTTGTTGCCCCCGGGGGTGCTGTTGCTCGATGTGGCGGGGCCTGCCGAGGCCTTTTACTTTGCCAACCGTTACCAGCAGCAGCGTCAGTTCGAGCTGCACTTTATTGCCGGTGAAACTGTCGTGCAGAGTGCCATCGGCTTGCCGCTGCAGGCCGAACCTTTGCCCGAGAGGTTGCCTGCCCAGTCGATCCTGTTGATTCCAGGCGCTAGCGGTGCTGCGCCCGCATGGAATCACGATGCGATGCCGCCTCTGTTAGCGTGGCTGGCGCGGGTCGGTGTGAGCTGTCAGCAACTGGTCACCATCTGCGCCGGGGCTCTGATCGCCGCCAAGGCGGGTCTGTTGGCTGGTTGCAGTTGCACCACGCACCATGCTCACAGCCTGCAGCTGGCCGAGATCTGCCCATCGGCCCGCGTTCTGGAGAATCGACTATTTGTGCAGGATGGCCGAGTCTGGAGCAGTGCGGGTATCACCTCGGGGATCGATCTGGCCCTGAGTTTGATTGAACAATTGACCACGCCCCAGTGCGCGGCTCAGGTGGCCCGTAACATGGTGGTCTTTGTACGACGTAATGGCAGCGAGAGTCAGTTTTCGCCCTGGCTCTCCTGGCGCAATCACCTGCATCCGGCCGTCCATCGGGTGCAGGATGCCTTGAGTGCCGAGCCTGGGATCTCATGGAACCTGCAGCAGTTGGCGGCGATCGCCTGTGTGACGCCTCGTCACCTGACGCGGATCTTCCGCGAGCAGACAGGCATCACGCTGACGCACTATCTGAGTGAGCTGCGCCTGGCATTAGCCAGCTCTCTGCTGGTGCAGGGATCCCAGCCTCTGGATTGGATTGCCGAGCAGGTTGGTCTGGGCGATGCCCATCAACTACGGCGGGTCTGGCGACGTTATCGGAGTGGTACGCCAGGATCCTGGCGCGAACAGAGCAGAGGGGGGCAACAGGCGGACTGAGTTCAGCCCGCCTGTTGCCCGGGTTAGTTGTGCAGGACCCCTATCCGTTGGATTCGAGAGCGGTTACGACCAGCCTCGATGGCTTGTTGCATGGCTGCCTGTGCGGTTTGCAGCAGTTGATCGAGATCCAGACAGGCTGAGAGCTGCTGGATGCCAACCAAGCCGATGGAGGCGGTCAATGACAGGCTGACAGACTCCAGATCGACGACGTCATCGAGAGATTGCACCAGTTTATCGCCGACACCATACAGCTCTTCGGCATCAACTCCAGGCAACAAGACCAGCAGACGCCCCTGATGCCAGAGGCCGAGCAGGTCACCCATGCGCAAGTTTCGCAGCAGGCGGTTGGAGGCAGCCAACTGTAGCTCTTCTGCCTGAGGCGTGGTGATGGATTGATTGGCCAGCGGATCGAGTTCGATCAGAGCCAGTGCATAGGGGCGTCCCTCCAGGCGGCAGCGCGTATAGCTGCAGTGCAGCAGATCACTGATCTCTTCGGGTTCCAATAGTTTGGCGCCGCCCTGTTGATCTGCCAGCGAAATCGAGTGCATCTGTTTACGCAGTGCCTGGGGTTGGCTGGCCAGCAAGAAGCGCATCCGCATCTCGACTTCGAGCAGATTGACCAGATCGACGAGCGCGAGGCGATGGCGGATATCCAGGCTGCGGGGTTCTCGGGCGGCGACAGCGACTATGCCAATCGGATGCCCCTCTGGGCTATGGAGCGGGTAGGCGGCAAGCCATCCCAATTCGTGTTCACTGCACCAGGCATGGCTGCGCAGTTGGGGATCGTATTCGGCGCTACTGCATTCGAAGAGTCCTTCGCCAGCGATGACGCGCTGCGAAATGGCTGGTGGCAGGCCGCTGGGAATGTCCAACCCCTCCAGCAGTTGATCCTGCTCCTCTCCGAGCAGACTGATCCAGGCGCATTCGGCGTCACAGAGCAGTTGCATCAGGCGCAAGATGCGTCGGTAATCATCCTGGCTGAGACTAGCCATTTGCAGTGTTCGGCGTTGGGCATCCAGACGGATGCGCAGTAGATTCAACTCGGTTGTGGGTTGGTTTGTCATAGATTTCTCCCGTGCCATGCCTTTCATAGCGTAGCAACAGTGTGATGGCTACGTGAGGAATTAGGCAGAAACGAACCCTAGGATTGCGATCTGGATGACAATTCATCAACAGCAGCGAACCTGTTGCTGTCATTCATCCATGAGCGGGGGCTGGTCTCCCTCGATGGCGGCATCCCTGCCGCCAACGGTTGGCTCAGCGGTGATCTTATTTTCCGATACAGAACGAACTGAAGATGCGACTGAGTAGATCATCGGAGCTGAAGGCTCCGGTTATTTCACTCAGGTACTCCTGCGCCAGGCGTAGCTCTTCGGCTACCAGTTCGCCCGCGACATAGATCTCGAGCTGCTCCTTGGCCAGTTGCAGGTGTTCATCGGCATGGCTGATGGCCTCCAGATGACGGCGGCGGGCCATAAAGCCCCCCTCCACACTCCCCTGATACCCCATGCAGAGCTTGAGGTGTTCCCGCAAGGCATCCAAACCCAATCCGGTCTTTGCCGAGATACGGAAGACCGGGTGCCCCTGTTCATCCGTGGTGACCAGGGGCTCGTGGGTCAGATCGGCTTTGTTGCGGATCACCGTCAGGCCAATCTGCGGGGGAAGGCGGTCGATAAAGTCGGGCCAGATCTCATGGGGATCGACTGCCGCCGTGGTGGTGCCATCGACCATGAAGAGGATGCGATCGGCCTGCTCTATCTCGGCCCAGGCGCGCTCGATGCCGATCTTCTCGACGGCGTCCTCGGTATCGCGGAGCCCGGCGGTGTCTATGATGTGCAGCGGCATGCCATCGATGTGGATCTGCTCGCGCAACACATCGCGGGTGGTGCCGGCAATCTCGGTGACGATCGCCGACTCGCGACCGGCCAGGGCATTGAGCAGACTGGATTTACCGGCGTTGGGGCGACCGGCAATTACCACCTTCATCCCTTCGCGCAGAATGGCACCTTGGCGGGCTTCTTGTTGTACCGCAGCCAGCTCGCTGATGATGCCATCCAGATCGCGCGCCACCTTGCCGTCCGAGAGGAAGTCGATCTCCTCTTCCGGGAAGTCGATCGCCGCCTCGACGTAGATGCGCAGGCGAATCAGCCCCTCGACCAGCAGATCAATACGGCGTGAGAACTCCCCTTGCAAGGATTGCAGCGCCGAGCGGGCTGCCTGTTCGCTACTGGCTTCGATGAGGTCGGCGATGGCCTCGGCCTGGGCCAGATCCAGTTTGTCATTCAGGAAGGCTCGCTCGGAGAACTCGCCGGGACGGGCGGTTCTGACCCCCGGGATCTGCAGGATGCGGCGCAGCAGCATATCCATCACCATGGGGCCGCCGTGACCCTGCAGCTCGAGCACATCCTCACCGGTGAAGCTGTTGGGAGCCTTGAAGAGCAAGGCTATGCCTTGATCCAGGGTGAGGCCGTTGGCGTCGCGAAAGGGCAGGTATTCGGCGTAACGGACACGCGGCAACTTGCCTAGTACCGCGGCGGCTACGGTTTCACACAGTGGCCCTGAAACGCGCAGTATGCCTACGCCTCCGCGACCAGGAGGGGTGGCTTGCGCCACGATAGTGTCGGTGTTGAACATGGTTGTCGGGCTCTTGCACTCAGGAATGGGCTTATTGTAATAAAAAAGGCGACCCGAAGGTCGCCTTATCTGTCTTGTGGCCTGGGAAGTTACTTCTTCTCGCGGCTATGCAGACCCTTCTTCTCCAGCTGACGGTAAATCATTGTCTGCTGGCAGATGGTCACAATGTTGGATACCAGCCAGTACAGAGTCAGACCGGACGGGAACCAGAGGAA
>JAYRLO010000077.1:0-10859 GCA_041905215.1 Aeromonadaceae bacterium | reverse complement strand
GCAGCTGGATGTCATGGGAGTATTCATCGCCATCGGCCACAGTCCAAACACCGCCATTTTTGACGGGCAGTTGGCCATGCAAAATGGCTATCTGAAGGTGAAGGGCGGCAACGATGGTTTTGCAACCCAGACCAGTGTCGAAGGGGTATTCGCGGCAGGAGATGTCGCCGATCATATCTATCGACAAGCCATCACATCGGCGGGCACCGGCTGTATGGCCGCTCTCGATGCTGAACGCTATCTGGACGCTCTCGCCTAATCCTGTTCAAGAACAAGCTCCGCAACAAAAAGGCATACAACTCGTATGCCTTTTTTGTTTTGAGTGCTCCAGCCATTCGCCCGGCTACGGAGCAATCGTTGCAGGAGATAATCCTACAAAGGTTAATAGGCCTTATCGACCCGGACACCATCATCGAAATAGAGGATCCGAACCTTATCCCCAGGAGCAAACACCATATTCGCATCGAAATCCTGAATGACATTGATCAATTTATCTTTTTCATCTCGGATCAAGAGCTCGACAAGGCGGTATTCCCGGCTCTGTGGCTGAGTCCAGGCTTGCGCCGCACCGGCACCAGCCAAAGCCCCCAAGGCGGTTGCCACCTCGCGCCCATGGCCATCGCCAAATTGATTGCCGAGCAAGCCGCCCAGCAGAGCACCGCCGAGGGTTTTCCAACCGCTATGTTGAGATTCTTCAACCTGGGTCTGGGTGATATTACGTACTGAATCTACTTTGCCAAAAATGACCTGGTTGACCGCCCGCGCCTCATTACGTTGATACGGAGCCGCATGGCAACTCACTGCGGTGACAACCCCTAGCACTATCGCTATGATCACGACGTTGTAATTCATTCGAGTATCCTGATTGTATGTCTATATCGCTGGCACAGCTGGAACCCGGTTCGCTCTGGTTTCCATCTCCCCACCGCGCGCTGAATGAACCCAACGGCCTACTGGCCATTGGGGGCGACCTGTCGCCTCCACGGTTGTTGCAAGCATATCACAACGGCATTTTCCCCTGGTATGGCGCTCATCATCCGATCCTCTGGTGGTCTCCTGATCCCCGCTGTGTCATCGAACCCTCGTCATTGCACATCAGCCGTAGTCTGCATAAACGGCTGCGACGCCAGGATGTTGAAGTCTGGATAAATCGTCACTTTATGGAGGTCGTCCGCGCCTGCGCAGCACCGCGCCGGGACAGTGATGAAACCTGGATAACCGATGAACTGATGGATGGCTACCAACAACTGCATCGGCTTGGCCACGCCCACTCAATCGAGGTGTGGCAGCACGATGAGCTGATTGGCGGTCTCTATGGCATCTCGGTTGGCCAACTCTTTTGCGGGGAGTCGATGTTTTCCCGGCAACCAGATGCATCCAAGATCGCATTAGTGGCACTTTGTCGTCATTTTGCTCATAACGGTGGTGAATTAATCGACTGTCAGATGCAAACTGAACACCTACTCTCTTTAGGCGCGCAAGAGTGGCCGAGAGCCCATTACCTCAAGCAACTGCACCAACTCCGCATCCTAAGTGTCACACCGGAATGCTGGGCTTGTCAGCAGGTAGAACTATGACTGAAATTGCATTACGAATTGGTCTGACACCAGAACATGGCTGCAGTTATTTACCTGACGAAGCCGAGCAGCTGATGGTGTTACTGGATGACAAGCACAGAAACCCGGTCGGCTATGAAAATCTGCTGGTCGCCGGTTTTCGACGCAGTGGCAATGATCTCTATCGGCCCCATTGCCAGGGCTGTAGTGCCTGTCATTCACTGCGCATTCCAGTCCAGCAGTTCACCGCAAGCCGTAGCCAGAAACGGATCCAGCACAATAACCGAGACATCCGCCTGGTTCTCAGCACCCAGGACAAGCCGGAATACTACGATCTGTTTGCTCGCTACATCCATGAGCGCCACTACGATGGCAGCATGTTCCCGGCAACACGCAATCAATATGACGGCTTCCTGCTCTGTGACTGGCTAACCCCCTATTTTCTTGAATTCCGACTGAACCAGCAGTTGCTCGCCTTGGCTATCACAGACCCGCTGCCCCACAGCCTGAGTGCCATGTATACCTTCTTCGATCCGGCGTTTGCCGAGCGTTCTCTCGGAACCTTGGCAATCCTGACTCAATTGGAATTAGCCCAACGGATGAACCGGCAATGGCTCTACCTGGGCTATCAGGTCGATACCTGTCGCAAGATGAAATACAAAACAAAATTCCATCCCCACGAACTATTGTGTGGTCACGAATGGAAAAGTAGCAGCGGGAATGAGGAGTAAACTTTACACAGCGGGCTAAATCCGGCATGATTCGCACGTTTTTATAGAGGCTATCACGAGGATTAAATGTCTAAAGAAGACAGTATTGAGATGCAAGGTACCATCCTGGAAACCCTGCCTAACACTATGTTTCGGGTTGAACTGGAAAACGGACATGTGGTTATTGCCCACATCTCCGGCAAGATGCGCAAAAACTACATCCGCATCCTGACTGGTGACAAAGTCACAGTGCAGCTCACTCCTTACGACCTGTCTAAAGGCCGCATCGTTTTCCGCTCTCGATAAGCCAGGAAAAATTGTTTCAGCCCCCGGTTATGCCGGGGGCTGAGCTTTTTGCTATTTAATCAACGGTTTCCACTTGCTGGTGCGCCGACTGAATATCAAATTTCAATTCATCTTCCTGCAGATCGACACGCACAGAGCCGCCGCTGACCAGGTCGCCAAACAGCAACTCATTGGCTAATGGCTTCTTGAGTTTTTCCTGGATCAAACGGGCCATCGGGCGGGCGCCCATAGCCCTGTCGTATCCTTTTTCTGCCAGCCAGTTGCGCGCTGCTGATGTTATCTCCAGCGACACCCCCTTGGCGTCCAACTGTACCTGCAATTCAACCACAAACTTGTCGACCACCTGGTGGATCACGGCCATATCTAGCTGATTGAACCAGATGATATGGTCGAGACGATTACGGAACTCCGGACTGAAAGTCCGATTAATCTCCGACATGGCATCAAAACTGTGATCCTGCTGTTGGAAGCCAATCGACTTACGCTGGGTTTCCTGGACCCCCGCGTTGGTTGTCATAACCAAGATGACATTGCGAAAATCGGCTTTTCGCCCGTTATTATCGGTCAAGCTCCCGTTATCCATGACCTGCAACAACAGGTTAAAGACATCGGAGTGCGCTTTTTCGATTTCATCCAGCAACACGACGCAATGAGGATGCTTGATGACGGCATCGGTCAATAGCCCGCCCTGCTCAAAACCAACATAGCCAGGAGGGGCACCAATCAACCGGGAGACGGTGTGACGCTCCATATACTCCGACATATCAAACCGCAGTAGCTCAACCCCCATGGCCTTGGCCAGTTGCAGAGTCACCTCCGTCTTACCAACCCCGGTGGGGCCAGCAAACAGCAAGGAGCCGACCGGCTTGTGGTCATTCCCCAGCCCAGAGCGACTCAGACGAATAGCATCTGTCAGCACCTCGATGGCGCGATCCTGCCCGAAAACAACCAGTTTTAGATTCCTTGCCAGATTTTTCAGCACCTCCCGATCGGAAGAGGAGACCGACTTTTCCGGAATGCGCGCAATCTTGGCCACAATCGACTCAATCTCGCCCACATTGATGACCTTCTTGCGACGACTGGCCGGGAGCATACGCTGACTGGCCCCCGCCTCATCGATCACATCGATCGCCTTGTCCGGCAGATGGCGATCATTGATGTATTTGGCCGCAAGCTCAGCCGCTGCCCGCAACGCCTTGGTGGTATAGCGAACATTGTGATGAGCCTCGTAGCGGCTCTTCAGACCAATCAATATGCGTGTCGTATCATCGATCGACGGCTCGACCACATCAATCTTCTGAAAACGTCGCGCCAGAGCATGGTCTTTCTCGAATATCTGGGCGTACTCCTGATAGGTTGTCGAACCGATACAACGCAGCAATCCCGCTGACAAGACTGGCTTGATGAGATTGGCAGCATCCAGTTGCCCACCGGAGGCGGCACCCGCACCTATGATGGTGTGGATCTCGTCAATGAACAGTACGGCGCCTTCTTGCTTCTCAAGTTGCTTGAGCAACACTTTGAAGCGCTTCTCGAAGTCCCCCCGATATTTGGTACCAGCGAGCAGGGAGCCCATATCTAGGGAGTAGATAACATTGTTGGCAATAACCTCGGGAACATCGCCTTTGACAATCCGGTAGGCCAACCCCTCGGCAATCGCCGTCTTACCCACCCCGGCCTCGCCGACCAGCAGCGGGTTGTTCTTGCGCCGACGGCAGAGGATCTGCACGGTCCGGTTGACCTCTTCATCACGCCCAATCAGCGGATCAACCTTTCCCTCCAACACCCGTTGATTCAAATTGGTAACGAACTGCTCCAACTGAATGGAGCCAGACTCTTCCCCCATCCCCTCACCATCGGAAGCTGGGCCACCACCCATCGAAGGACCATGCATCTCGTCACCGAAGTGGTTGTCCTTGCGAATACCATGAGAGAGAAAATTGACCACATCCAGACGGCTGATATCGGATTTTTTCAGGAAATAGGCTGCTTGTGATTCCTGTTCACTGAAAATGGCAACCAGAACATTGGCGCCACTGACTTCGCTATTGCCAGAGGATTGAACGTGGAACACGGCGCGCTGCAACACCCGCTGAAAGCCGAGCGTCGGTTGGGTTTCCCGCTCGAAATCATCCTTCGGGATCAAGGGGGTAGTCTGTTGAATGAATCCGGTGATGTCTTTTCGCAACTGCTCCAAGTTGGCACCACAAGCAACCAGAGCCTCACGGGCTGAATGGTTATCCAACAAAGCCAGCAATAGATGTTCCACCGTCATGAACTCATGATGGGCGTCACGGGCTTCTTTGAAGGCAAGGTTCAGCGTTACTTCTAATTCTTTACTCAGCATGGGTACCTCCCCCGAGAATACTGAATTCGCTCTGTAATGGGATACTCAAGCCTGCTCCATGCTACACAACAAAGGGTGCTGGTATTCACGAGCATACTCATTCACTTGCGCCACTTTGGTCTCCGCAATTTCGGCGGTGTAGATACCGCATACGCCTTTCCCCTGATAATGTACGGCAAGCATGACCTCGGTAGCCTGTTCGAGGTTCATTCGGAAAAACTTCTGCAAAATCTCTACCACAAAATCCATCGGCGTATAGTCGTCATTGTTGAGCACAACCTTATACATAGGGGGCGGTTGCAGCTCAGTAATTGTGTCCGTCGACTCCTGATGTTGTGGAGAAGCAGCCTCTTTAAACTTACTCATAGAAACGAAGCCCTTACACTTAATTACTACCTTGACCACCGTCATTGTCAATATCACATTCAAATTACAACTTTTTATAACATGCTCTGCCTGACACGTCATGAATCCAATGCTTGACTTGGTGGTTTTTCATACTAGATTGAATCCTTGGTAATCAATGCTATGGAACGAGTGAGTCATACTCCAGTTATAAATGGCCTTGGATACCGACTCAACGGCTTTAAGGTGATTTTGATTAAGGACGTAGACGTATGGCTACCGGAACGGTGAAGTGGTTTAACAACGCAAAGGGATTTGGGTTTATTTGCCCGGAAGGCGGTGGGGACGATATTTTCGCCCACTACTCCACGATCGATATGAATGGATACAAGACCTTGAAAGCAGGCCAGAGTGTTCATTTTGAGATGCAGGCAGGTCCCAAGGGGTATCATGCGGTCAGCATAGTACCAACTGGAGCTCAAGAGTCCTGAGCACGTAAAGCATCCATTTGAGCATGAAAAAAGCGGGCATTGGCCCGCTTTTCTCATTGGCTACCGTGGTCACCAGACCACGAGTAGTTACTCGTTACATCTGAGCAATCATGTCATCGGCAAATTCAGAGCACTTGCGCAGGGTGGCGCCTTCCATCAGACGTTCAAAGTCATAGGTCACTGTCTTGTTACGGATGGCAGCTTCCATACCCTTGATGATGAGATCGGCGGCTTCAACCCAACCCATGTGACGCAGCATCATCTCGGCAGAGAGGATGAGAGAGCCCGGGTTGACCTTATCCTGTCCAGCATACTTGGGCGCCGTGCCGTGTGTTGCTTCAAACAGCGCCACACCATCACCGATGTTGGCGCCTGGAGCGATACCGATACCACCGACTTGAGCCGCCAGAGCATCAGAGATGTAGTCACCATTGAGATTCATACAGGCAATTACATCGTACTCAGCCGGACGCAACAGAATTTGCTGCAAGAAGGCATCAGCAATCACATCCTTGACGACAATGGTCTTGCCACTCTTCGGATTCTTGAACTGGCACCATGGGCCACCGTCGATCAGCTCGGCACCAAACTCTTCGCGAGCCAGTTGATAACCCCAATCCTTGAAGGCACCTTCGGTGAACTTCATGATGTTGCCCTTGTGCACCAGAGTCACTGAATCACGATCGTTGTCGATCGCGTACTCAATGGCGGCGCGCACTAGGCGTTGGGTACCGGCCGCAGACATCGGCTTGATGCCAATCCCGCAGTTCTCGGTGAAGCGAATCTTTTTGACACCCATCTCGGTGCGCAGGAACTCGATAACCTTGTCGGCTTCGGCAGAGCCAGGCTTCCACTCGATGCCGGCATAGATGTCTTCCGCATTCTCACGGAAGATGACCATATCGGTCAGGTCAGGACGCTTAACCGGGCTCGGAGTCCCTTCGTAGTAGCGAACCGGACGCAGACAGATGTAGAGGTCCAGCTCTTGACGCAGAGCGACGTTCAAGGAGCGAATGCCACCACCAACCGGAGTCGTCAGCGGCCCTTTGATCGCAACATGGTAATCACGGATGAAGTCCAGCGTCTCAGCTGGCAACCAGACATCCTCGCCATACAGATGGGTCGACTTTTCGCCGGTGTAAATCTCCATCCAGGAAATCTTGCGTTCGCCCTGATAGGCTTTAGCAACGGCTGCATCAACGACTTTGATCATGGCTGGAGTTACGTCTACGCCGATACCATCCCCTTCGATGAACGGGATGATGGGATGACTCGGCACCACCAGCTTACCACTGGCATCCAGAGTGATTTTTTGGCCTTCACTGGGTACGACGACCTTAGTTTCCATCAATGTCTCCTAACTTCCGGTTGTTATCTTAGTGTCAATAGCGTGACGGCCATCTTAGCCGAACCGACGTTATAAGCAAACCAGCATCACGGCTTGGCATTCCGCCGATATCCGGATGATGTCGAGTTTGCTAACATGCCGCGCATCACGGCGGCCCTGGCGCCGGTTTCACTCACTTCAACCGGCAATCCAGGCTCCGCGCACGTAAACTCGAGCCATATCTGGCGATGGTGGCAAGTTCCTTGGCTCTACCTGCTGCCAGCTATGGTCTCTAGCCCGGGCCCCCCGAGCGACACAAGAAGAAGATGTCATGAGATTTCGTCCTAACATCACGGTTGCTGCCGTTATTCGTTGGCAAGACAAATATCTGCTGGTTGAAGAACGCGACCATGGCCACCCCGTATTCAACCAGCCAGCGGGTCATCTGGAGGCTGGCGAGAACCTCGTTGAGGCCGTTTGTCGGGAGATCAAGGAGGAGACGGGGCTGACACTGGCTCCGGATGGCTGGCTTGGGGTCTACCTCTACGCCAGCCCCTACCGCAAGCTGACCTATCTACGATTCTGCTTTTACTGTGAACTGAGCCAGGATCCAGGCCCCCATGAGCCGCAAGATCCGGACGATGACATCATCGCCTGCCATTGGCTCACCGAGTCGGAGATCCGGGCTCTGGGCTCCAAATTGCGCAGCCCACTGATACTCGAATGCCTCGAGGATTATCTGCACGGCGTTCGCATGCCACTGAGCACGCTCAAAGACCGACGCAAACCGCTGTCTCCCAAACGTGGCTCCTGTGGTAGAAGCTCCCAGACGCCGCAACCACCAACCGACGGGAAGAAGTGAATGTTTGCGTATCGGGCGGCGTGATCGCAGCCGCTAGTTTCTGTTACAATGCGCACAGTTTTTTGCAACTTAAGCCAAGTAGATGACAGATAAGAGCCAAATCAAGGTGATCGTCGGCATGTCCGGCGGTGTCGACTCCTCCGTTTCCGCCTACCTGCTGCAACAGCAGGGCTATCAGGTGGAGGGTCTGTTCATGAAGAACTGGGAAGAGGATGACTCGGAGGAATTCTGTTCCGCCGCACAAGATTTGGCCGATGCTCAGGCGGTCTGCGACAAACTTGGCATCGAGTTGCACACCATCAATTTCGCCGCCGAATATTGGGACAACGTCTTCGAGCTGTTTCTGGCCGAATACAAAGCAGGGCGAACGCCGAACCCGGACATCCTGTGCAACAAGGAGATCAAGTTCAAGGCGTTCCTCGAATTTGCCGCCGAAGAGCTCGGTGCCGATTACATCGCTACCGGCCACTATGTCCGGCGTGATGACAGCACAGGCCATCCGCGACTGCTCCGTGGTCTGGATGGCAACAAGGATCAAAGCTACTTCCTCTACACCCTGAGTGAACAGCAGGTTGGTCAGAGTCTGTTCCCGGTCGGCGATCTGGAGAAGCCAGAAGTGCGCCGCATTGCCGAGAAACTGGAGTTGGCCACTGCCAAGAAGAAAGACAGTACCGGGATCTGTTTCATCGGTGAACGTAAGTTCCGCGACTTTCTCGCCAAGTACCTACCCGCCCAGCCAGGACCTATCGAAACCGTCGATGGGCATCTTATCGGTGAGCACCAAGGCTTGATGTATCATACCCTTGGCCAGCGCAAGGGACTGGGGATCGGTGGCCTCAAAGACTCCGGTGATAATCCCTGGTACGTGGTCGATAAAGACGTGGCGCGCAATGTTCTGATCGTGGCCCAAGGCCATGAGCACCCCCGTCTCTACTCGGATGGCCTCATTGCGGCTCAGCTGCACTGGGTAGATCGGCAGCCGATCCGTGCCCCCTTCGACTGCACCGTCAAAACCCGGTACCGTCAGCAAGACATTCCATGCCATGTCGAACCCTTGGATGATCACAGCATCCGCGTTACTTTTGCATCACCGCAGGCAGCCGTAACGCCTGGGCAATCGGCCGTATTCTACCAGGGTGAGGTCTGCCTGGGCGGTGGTGTCATTGAACAACGATTTCGTCATCAGGAGTAAAGATGAACGATAAGCAGAGCATCAGAACCATGGCGTTTGCCGCCATCTGCCAGGCGGCCCATCTGGTTCAGTTGGTGGCACGCACCGGCCAGTGCGATGAAGAAGCACTGCGCCATGCCCTTCAGGGCATTCTGGTTACCGATCCAGAAACACCCCATGATGTGTTTACCGAAGCCAGCCTGCAAGATGGCTACAAGGCCATCGTTGAACAACTGGGGAACAGCAGCAATCCCAAGAACGCCGAGCTGACCCGCTACGTGGTTAGCCTGGTGGCCCTGGAGCGCAAACTGGCCAGTCGGCGTGATGTACTCAACATGCTGGGTGAGCGGATCAGCCAGGTGAAGCGTCAACTGCACCATTTTGATCTGCTCGATGAACAGGTTATGGCGAATTTGGCCAGCATCTACAGCGAACACATCAGTCCGATCGGGCCTCGCATCCAGGTCGCCGGGACTCCGATTTACTTGCAACAGCCACTGGTTCAGCACAAGGTTCGCGCCCTGTTGCTGGCCGGGATCCGCGCCACCGTCTTGTGGCGCCAGGTCGGTGGTCGTCGGCGCCATATCCTCTTCGCACGTAAGAAGTTGGTGGCTGCCGCCCGTTCAACCTTGAATCAAATTTAACCCCCTACATCAGGAGCTTAATTTCATGGACTTGTCAGCACTGACAGCGGTTTCCCCCCTCGATGGTCGTTACGGTGACAAATGCACGGCCCTGCGCCCCATTTTCTCCGAATACGGTCTGCTACGCTTTCGCGTAGAGGTTGAGGTTCGTTGGTTGCAGCAACTCGCCAGCCATCCGGGGATCCCGGAGGTTCCAGCCCTCTCTGCCGCTGCCAATGCCCTGCTCGACAGCATTGTCACCGACTTCAACGAAGAGGATGCCGGTCGAATCAAGGCCATCGAACGCACCACCAATCATGACGTCAAGGCCGTCGAATACTTCCTGAAAGAAAAGGTCGCCGCGAATGCCGAACTCAACGCCGTCAGCGAGTTCATCCACTTCGCCTGTACCTCGGAAGACATCAACAACAACTCCCATGGCCTGATGCTCAAAACAGCCCGGGAAGAGGTCATCCTGCCCTACTGTGAAAAGTTGGTCGCCGAAGTAAAACGTTTGGCGCACGAATACCGGGACATGCCGCTGCTCTCTCGCACCCACGGTCAACCGGCGTCGCCGACCACCATGGGCAAAGAGATGGCCAACGTCGCCTACCGTCTGGAGCGCCAGGTCAAGCAGATCCGTGCGGTCGAGATCCTCGGCAAGATCAATGGTGCCGTTGGTAACTACAACGCCCATATCAGCGCCTACCCGGAAGTGGATTGGCACGCCTTCTCCGAGCAGTTCGTCACCGGACTGGGTCTGACCTGGAACCCCTACACCACCCAGATCGAGCCGCACGACTACATTGCCGAGCTGTTTGATGCGGTGGCTCGTTTCAACACCATACTGCTCGACTTTGACCGCGACATCTGGGGCTACATCTGCCTGGGCCACTTCAAGCAACGAACCATCGCCGGTGAAATTGGCTCATCCACCATGCCGCACAAGGTCAACCCCATCGACTTCGAAAACTCCGAAGGTAATCTGGGTCTGGCCAACGCCCTGTTCGACCATCTGGCGGCCAAGCTGCCGGTCAGCCGTTGGCAGCGCGATCTGACCGATAGCACGGTACTGCGCAACCTCGGCGTCGCCGTCGGTTACTCGCTGATCGCCTATCAGG
>JAYRLO010000076.1:0-10975 GCA_041905215.1 Aeromonadaceae bacterium | reverse complement strand
ATACTGACGTACCAGCTCAGACAGAAAGCACTGCAGGGCTGCACGGTACATCATCTTGTTCACCTTCTGGCTGTGATCCTGCGGCTTGGCCGCGAAGGTCACACCACCGGTACGCCACAGCGGGGAGCGGATGCTACCAGCGCGAGCGCGACCAGTACCCTTCTGACGCCACGGCTTCTTACCACCGCCGGACACTTCAGAACGGCTCTTCTGAGCGCGAGTACCCTGACGCGCACCATTGGCGTAGGCTACGACTACCTGATGGATCAGGGCTTCGTTGAACTCACGCCCGAAGGTAGTTTCGGAAACTTGAAGAGCGCCTTGGGCGTCTTTCATTACCAATTCCATTACTATCTCCTCAGACGTTACGCTTTAACGGCAGGTTTGACGATCAGATCGCCGTTGGTTGCGCCTGGAACTGCGCCTTTAACCAGCAGCAGATTGCGCTCAACGTCGACACGAACCACATCCAGGCACTGCACGGTGACGCGCTCGTTGCCCAGGTGACCAGCCATCTTCTTGCCCTTGAACACTTTACCCGGTGATTGGTTTTGACCAATTGAACCCGGCACACGGTGTGAACGAGAGTTACCGTGAGTCATGTCCTGGGTGCGGAAGTTCCAGCGCTTAACAGTACCGGCAAAGCCTTTACCCTTGGAGGTACCAGTAACGTCTACTTTCTTGACGTCAGCGAAAACGCCAACGTTCAGCTCAGCACCGACAGCAACGTCAGCAGCTTCGCTTTCATTCAGACGAAATTCCCACAAACCACGACCGGCATCGACGCCAGCCTTAGCAAAGTGACCAGCTTCGGCAGCAGTCAGGCGGTTAGCCTTCTTGGCACCGGTGGTAACTTGGATGGCAACGTAGCCGTCGCTTTCCAGAGACTTAACTTGAGTCACACGGTTTGCTTCAACTTCGATAACAGTCACAGGGATGGACGCGCCGTCTTCAGTGAAGACGCGAGTCATACCCAGCTTGCGACCTACAAGACCGATTGTCATTGTTATCAACCTCTATTCCGTAATTAACCCAGGCTAATCTGTACGTCGACGCCAGCCGCCAGATCCAGACGCATCAGAGCGTCAACGGTCTTGTCGGTCGGTTCAACGATGTCTACCAGACGCTTGTGAGTGCGGATTTCATACTGATCACGTGCGTCTTTATTCACGTGTGGAGAAATCAGTACGGTGAAGCGCTCTTTGCGCGTCGGCAGCGGAATCGGGCCGCGTACCTGAGCGCCAGTGCGCTTAGCAGTTTCGACGATTTCCGCAGTAGACTGGTCGATCAAGCGGTGATCAAACGCCTTCAGGCGGATGCGAATTCTTTGGTTCTGCATTTACCAGAGCTCCAAATGGATAAAAGAACATAAAACAAACCGCCCGAAGCACCTTCATTAAGGCCTCGGAGGTCGTTTCATAACGTTTCTCCCCAAATCGGGGAGACTGTGAAGTTCATTCGGCAAGCCGAGTGAACTGAGCCTGTTGGCTCTGCTGTCAAATTGACAAGCCCGCGTATTATACGGATCAACTCATCGTGCGCAAGTGTAATTCTACTATTTTGTTCACTATCTGTACTGGCTCTCTATGTCCAGTTTCCAAGGTTCCGAATAGCACACTATTCTGAGACCTAGAAGCTAGGGGTATTGGCACTATGGTTCAAGCCACCCAGGGCTACAGTTGCGACAACCTGGCATGCAAAACGCATAGTGAATGGGCATGCCAGCCCCACAACGCGAAGGAGTGCACCATGGTGAACATCGGCAGCAACCACTGTAATCGTCCCGCTCTCGGCAACCATCGTCATGCGGTACTTTTCTGCTTGTTACTGCTACTGAGCGGCACAGTCGAGGCCCGCGAAACCTTCCGCATTGCCTGGACAACCTATATCGGCTGGATGCCCTGGCACTATGCCGACCAGCACGGCATTATCAAAAAATGGGCCGATAAGTATCACATCCAGATCGAAATGGTGCATTTGAATTGCTACCGCGACTCGCTGCAGCGCTATACCTCGGGTGATTTCGACGGCAGCACCATGACCAATATGGATGCCCTGACGATACCGGCAGCACACGGAGTCGACTCGACGGCTGTAATCATCGGTGATTTTTCTAATGGCAATGACGGCATAGTGCTCAAAGGCAAAAAACAGCTCAATGCGTTAGTCGGCCACTCCATTCATCTGGCCGAAGGCAGCGTTTCTCACTACCTGCTGGCCAGAGCACTGCAAATTGAGGGGTTGGAAGAGAACGACGTTCACACCATCGATCTGTCAGATGACAAGTTGGTTGCCGCCTACGCAACACCGAAAGTGACGGCAACAGCCACCTGGAATCCACACCTCAGCGAGCTACTCAAAATGGCAGACAGCCATAAGGTGTTCGATTCGAGTTATATACCGGGCGAGATCATCGATCTATTGGTGGTTCGCAGCGACCGACTGGCTTCACATCCAGAGCTGGGGAAGGCGCTGACTGGCGCCTGGTACGAAGTAATGAGCATCATGTCTGGCGCTGACGAGCAGGCCCAACAGGCGAGAACCGAGATGGGAGAGGCTGCCGGCACCGATCTGATTGGCTATGAAGCCCAGATGGCGGCCACCCGAATGTTCTATCAACCGCGCGATGCGGCTAATTTTGCCGAAAGTCCCGAGCTGGTGAAGACCATGCAGCAAGTCGCCGATTTTGCCGCCAGCCATGGTCAACCAGACCAGAAACCTCGAAACAGCAAGGCGATTGGCATCCAGATGCCTTTGAGCGCCTATGGCGATCCGCAAAACATCAAGTTGCGTTTCACCGCGGAGTATATGCGGCAAGCGGCGGCAGGAAAGCTTTAAGGCGCACCACTTGCCTCGAGTTACCAACCATTAAGTTGATCAGTTCTAACTTAACGTCGCCGTTTAAGGATATAGAACGCGACCCCCATGAAGATCAGACTCGGAGCCGTAGCACCGAAGACGGGGGGCACCTCATACACCAGGCTCATGGGGCCGAACACCTGATTGGCCACATAGAATGAGAAGCCGAGGATTACCCCCGTGATGATACGGACGCCCATGGCAACAGAGCGCAAAGGCCCAAATACGGTACTCGCCGCCAGGAGCATCATGGCAATCACCGCCAACGGCGCCGTCATCTTGCGCCAGAGCTCCAATTCATAGCGATCAACCTTTTGCCCACTCTGCTGCATATAGCCAATGTAGTCATATAGACCCGCCGCCGAGAGTTCATCCGGGGAAATCGCCACCACATCCAGCTTGTTCGGGGTCAATCCCATTTGCCACCGTTCATGGGCAACCACTTCGGTGCCGATTTTTTGCTTGTGAGTGAAGGTGGTGCGATGCACCTCCTCCATCAGCCAGCCCCCATCCTGATAGCGACCACTCTTGGCCTGGGCGGTCTCCAGCAGCTCGGGGTCTGAACCAAAGCGATAACGGGTAATTCCTTGTATGGATCCGTCACGCAATACGCTGGCAATATTAATGAAGTCCTGGTTTTCGCGGATCCAGACCCCTGCGCTCGACACCGTCATCTGGCCTCCAGAGATGGCCATGCTCTTGAGGTCATCGGCGCGGCGCTCGGTGATGGGTGCCAGATACTCACCCACCAGCATGACAACCACCATCACTGGTAACACAGTCTTGAGCACCGCCATGACGATGTTGAAGCGGGAACGTCCTACCGATTGCAGCACCACCAACTCGGAGCTGGAGGCTAGTTGCCCCAAGCCGATGACACCCCCCAGCAGGGCGCCAATCGGGAAGAAGAGCACCAGCTCCTTGGGGATGGTGTAGAGCACGTACCAGCCGGCCGTAATCGCATCGTAGGAGCCGGAACCGACATGCTTCATCTGTTCGACATATTTGATGAGTGCCGACAGACCAACCAGCATCAGGGTACAGAGCAGGATAGACATCAGCACACTACGGCCGACATAACGATCGAGAATGCCAAACATCAGGCTTTGCCTCCCTTGATGCGTAAACGGAGTCGATTGCGCCAGCGAGTCTCCACCAGATTCAGCGGCAGGGCAAACAGCAGTGAAAACAGAAGCGGGATACTATACAGGCCAGGAAATGGGGGCAGGCTCCCCCGCTCCAGCGCGGCCTTGCCCGCCGACAGCAACAGGAAATAACTCAGATAGAGCAAGATGGCTGGCAGCAGTTTGGCATAGCGGCCCTGGCGCGGATTAACAACCGCCATCGGCACCACAATAAGCGTCAAGATTGGAATCGATAGCGGTAGGGCAACACGCCATTGCCATTCGGCCACGGCTTTGGGATTGGGATTCCCCAGCAACGCCTGGCCAGGCATCGCCGAGAGTTTTCGATTACTCACCACCTCATCACTACGTTCCTGGATCCAGCTGCGATACTCCGCAAACTCGGATATCTTGAATTCACCAGTCGCATTTGGTCCTTCATAGCGCTTGCCATTGTTCAAGGTCAGCCACTGCAGCCCATTGTCATCGCGCTGTATATTGCCTGAATCCGAAACCACCACGGTCGGTGCCTGCTTGGCATCACCCTGCTGCAATACATAGATGCGGCTGAGCTCCTTGACCCCATCGCCTTCGAGTTTGTCGATGTAGGCGACTACTTTGCCGTTATCCAGATTCATGAATCGGCCGCTATCGAGAGCAAACAACCCCGGATCGGCTTTGACTTGGTCCAGCAACTGGTACTGCTGCTCCTCGGCCCAAGGAGCAATCCACATCGCATTGATCCCCGACACCAACATGGTGCAGAGCGCCAGCACCTGAGCAATACCCATAGTGCTGGCAGGCCCAACCCCGACAGCCCGCATCACCGTCATCTCGCTTTCGGCATAGAGTCGGCCATGGGCAAACAAGATGGCGATGAACAGACTCAGTGGCAGCATCAGCAATGCCATGTAGGGGATGTTCAGCGCCAGCATCTCCGTCACCAATTGGGTTGGGAGGGCCCCTCGAGCAGCCCGGGAGAGAATCCGGATAAAACTCTGGCTCAAGAAGATCATCAGCAAGATCCCCAGCACGGCAACCTGGGTCTTGATGGTTTCTTTGAAGATGTAACGGGACAGAATCACGCTAGCCTCTGGGAAAACTTGTAATTTTGAGCGAATCGCTAAAAAATAGGCCTGAAAATTCCATTTTGGCATATTTTACCTGATGAAAACGGTGGTTAATTGGCCAGCGAGGCCAGGTAACCATGCCACATTATCGAATAAACCTCGCACTTTGTCTTTAGGACCAAGGAGTCTCCATGGAGTTCAGCGTTAAAAGCGGCAGCCCCGAGAAGCAACGCAGTGCTTGCATCGTCGTCGGAGTGTTTGAACCCCGTCGTCTCTCCAGTGTCGCCGAGCAGCTGGATCGCATCAGCGATGGCTACCTAAGCTCCCTGCTACGCCGTGGCGATCTGGAGGGCAAGGCCGGTCAGATGCTATTGCTGCATCAAGTACCGGGAGTCCTCTCCGAGCGCGTCTTGCTGGTCGGCTGTGGCAAGGAGCGTGAGCTGGATGAGCGCCAGTTCAAGCAGATCATGCAAAAGACCATCAGCACCCTGAACGAAACCGGTTCGATGGAGGCAGTCTGCTTTCTCACCGAGTTGCACGTCAAGGGGCGCGACACCTACTGGAAAGTCCGGCAAGCCATTGAAACCACGCAAGCGGGCCTTTATAGCTTCGATCAGTTCAAGACCAACAAGGCCGAACTGCGTCGTCCATTGCGCAAGCTGGTATTCAACGTGCCAACCCGACGCGAGCTGCCGACCGGTGAACGCGCCATCACGCACGGTCTAGCCATCGCCAAAGGGGTTCGCGTCTGTCGCGATGTTGGCAACATGCCGCCAAATATCTGCACTCCGGCTTACTTGGCCTCCCAGGCCCGCCGCTTGGCCGATGCCTGTCCAAATATCACCACCAAGGTGATCGGCGAGCAGCAGATGGCCGAACTGGGGATGAACTCCTACCTGGCCGTGGCGCGCGGCTCCGAGAATGAGGCCATGATGTCCATCATGGAGTACAAGGGCCATCCGGATGCCAAGCCCATTGTCCTCATCGGCAAGGGGTTGACCTTCGACTCCGGTGGTCTCTCCATCAAGCCCGCCGAGGGCATGGACGAGATGAAGTATGACATGGGCGGCGCCGCTTCCGTGCTCGGCACCATGCATGCCTTGGCCGAGCTCAAGTTGCCGCTCAACGTGGTAGGTGTATTAGCCGGTGCCGAGAACATGCCGGATGGCAAGGCCTATCGCCCGGGGGACATCCTCACATCCATGTCCGGCCAGACCATCGAAGTGCTCAATACCGATGCCGAAGGGCGTTTGGTGCTGTGTGATGCCCTCACCTATGCCGAACGCTTCGACCCGGAATCGGTCATCGACGTCGCCACCCTGACCGGCGCCTGTGTGATCGCTCTCGGTCATCACACCACGGGCTTGCTGGCCAACCACAATCCCTTGGCTCATGAGCTGCTGGCGGCGGCCGATCTCTCCGGCGACAAGACCTGGCGCCTGCCGCTGTGGGATGAGTACCAGGAGCAGTTGGAGAGTCCGTTCGCCGATATGGCCAATATCGGCGGTCGTCCTGGTGGCGCCATCACGGCGGCCGCCTTCCTCTCTCGCTTCGCCAAGAAGTACAACTGGGCCCACCTAGACATCGCAGGAACCGCCTGGAAGTCTGGCAAAGATAAGGGGGCAACAGGACGGCCGGTTCCGCTGCTGACCCAGTTCTTGCTGAGTCGGGCCGGTGTTGAATTTGATGAGTAAGGAGACGAGGGGGGCTCAGGCCCCCCTTGAACCGAGATGAAAACAGCCACCTTCTACCTGCTACCGACCACAGAGCACACCGATGCCGAGGCTCAGTTAGCGCTCGCCTGCCAATTGGCCACCGAGCGTTACCGACTCGGACAGAGTCTGTTTCTCTGCGTCGAGAGTCAGGAGCAAGGCTGGCAACTCGACGAAATGCTCTGGCAGCAAGATCCGGACAGCTTTGTGCCCCACAGCCTCTCCGAGGAGCCGACTGCCCACCAGGCTCCCGTCGAGATCGGCACCGGCCTGCCCCGCCGCAATCGCCAGCTACTGATCAATCTCAGTCAGCAGGCTCCGGCATTTGCAGGACGCTTTGCCGAAGTGGTAGATTTTGTCCCCACCGATGATTCCCTCAAACAGCTGGCCCGCGAACGCTACAAACAGTATCGCGCCGTCGGCTTCACGCTGCAGACGCAGGCCGTTCCACCAGCCTTCGCGATCGAAGCGACAGACAGACCCGAGACCGACTAAGAATGGAAAAGACCTTCAACCCCAGCGCCATCGAACAGGCGCTCTACCAACACTGGGAATCCCAGGGTTACTTCAAGCCCCACGGCGACACCAGCAAAGACGGCTACTGCATCATGATACCGCCGCCGAATGTCACCGGCAGTCTGCACATGGGCCACGCCTTCCAGCAGACCATCATGGATGCCCTGATCCGCTATCAGCGCATGCTGGGCAAGAATACCCTGTGGCAAGCCGGTACCGACCACGCCGGGATCGCTACCCAGATGGTGGTAGAGCGCAAGATCGCCGCCGAAGAGGGCAAGAGCCGTCACGACTATGGTCGCGATGCCTTTATCGACAAGATTTGGCAGTGGAAGGAAGAGTCCGGCGGCACCATCACCCGCCAGATGCGCCGCCTCGGCACCTCGGTAGACTGGGATCGCGAGCGCTTCACCATGGATCCGGGCCTCTCCCGCGCCGTGCAGGAAGTGTTTGTCCGTCTGTATGACGAGGATCTGATGTACCGTGGCAAACGCCTGGTGAACTGGGATCCGAAGCTGCACACCGCCATCTCCGATCTGGAAGTGGAAAACCGTGAAGTCAAAAGCTCCATGTGGATGCTGCGCTACCCGCTGGCTGATGGCCAGCAGACCCGCGATGGCGAGCACTTCCTGGTGGTAGCCACCACCCGTCCGGAAACCATGCTGGGTGATACCGCCGTCGCCGTGAACCCGGAAGATCCGCGTTACAAGAATCTGATTGGCAAGTTTATCGAGCTGCCGTTGGTGAACCGTCGCATCCCGATCGTCGGCGACGAACACGCCGATATGGAGAAGGGTACCGGTTGTGTGAAGATCACCCCGGCTCACGACTTCAACGATAACGAAGTGGGCAAGCGTCACGCCCTGCCGATGATCAACATCTTCACCCTGGATGCTCATGTTCGCGCGCTGGCCGAAGTCTATGACTCCAGCGGCCACCCGAGCACCGCCTATCCGGCCGAGCTGCCCGCCGAGTTTGCCGGTCTGGAACGCTACGCCGCCCGTAAGGCCATCCTGGCCAAGCTCGACGAGCTGGGTCTGCTGGCCGAAACCAAGGATCATGTACTGCAACAGCCTTACGGCGACCGCGGCGGTGTGCCTATCGAGCCTATGCTCACCGACCAGTGGTATGTCCGCGCCGGTGTGCTGGCCAAACCCGCCATCGAGGCGGTGGAAGATGGTCGCATCCAGTTCGTGCCCAAGCAGTACGAGAACATGTACTTCTCCTGGATGCGCGACATTCAGGACTGGTGCGTCTCCCGTCAGCTCTGGTGGGGTCACCGCATCCCGGCCTGGTATGACGAATCTGGCAAGGTCTATGTGGCCCGCGATGAAGCCGAAGTGCGCAGCAAGTATGGCCTTGGCGCCGATGTGAAACTGCGTCAGGACGAAGATGTGCTGGATACCTGGTTCAGCTCGGCGCTGTGGACCTTCTCCACTCTGGGCTGGCCGGAACAGACCCCGGATCTGCGTACCTTCCACCCGACCGATGTGCTGGTCACCGGCTTTGACATCATCTTCTTCTGGGTGGCGCGCATGATCATGATGACCATGCACTTCATGAAGCATGAAGATGGCTCACCTCAAGTACCATTCAAGACCGTCTACGTCACTGGCCTGATCCGTGACGAAGAGGGTCAGAAGATGTCCAAGTCCAAGGGCAACGTGCTGGATCCGCTGGACATGATCGACGGCATCAGTCTGCCCGAGCTGCTGGAAAAGCGCACCGGCAACATGATGCAGCCCCAGTTGGCCGAGAAGATTGGCAAGCGCACCGAGAAACAGTTCCCGGACGGGATCGAAGCCCACGGCACCGACGCCCTGCGTTTCACCCTGGCGGCACTGGCCAGTACCGGTCGCGACATCAACTGGGATATGAAGCGCCTGGATGGTTATCGCAACTTCTGCAACAAGCTGTGGAACGCCAGCCGCTACGTGCTGATGAACACCGAAGATCAGGATTGCAGCCCGGCGTCCGCAGCCGACTACAGTCTGGCGGATCGCTGGATCCAGTCCCAGCTGCAGCTGACCATCCGCGATGTGCGTCAGGCCATGGACACCTACCGCTTCGATCAGGTCGCCGGTGTGCTGTATGAATTTATCTGGAACCAGTTCTGCGACTGGTATCTGGAGCTGACCAAGCCGGTGCTCTGGCACGGCACCCCGGCCCAGCAACAGGCCACCCGCCACACCCTGGTGACGGTACTGGAAACCCTGCTGCGTCTGGCTCATCCGCTGATGCCGTTTATCAGCGAGGAGATCTGGAAGAACGTGGCACCGCTGGCCGATGTCGGCTTCAACGAAGGTGATACCCTGATGCTGCAAGCCTATCCGGCCTTTGATGCCGCCCAGGTGGATGAAGCCGTACTGGCGGATCAGGAGTGGGTGAAGCAGTTCATCATCAGCATCCGGAATATCCGTGCCGAGATGAAGGTGGCGCCGAGCGTACCGCTGACCGTGCTGCTCAAGGCCGATGCCGTGGATGCCAAGCGAGCCAATGCCAACGAGGGTACGCTGAAGTCTCTGGCCAAGCTGGAGTCCATTACCGTGCTGGCCGCAGGTGATGCCGCACCGGTCTCCGTCACCAAGTTGATCGGTGCTACCGAGCTATTGATCCCCATGGCGGGTCTCATCGACAAGGAGGCAGAGCTGGCCCGACTGGAGAAAGAAGTGGCTAAGCTCAGCCAGGAGTGCGGTCGCATCGAAGGCAAGCTCGGCAACGAAGGCTTTGTCGCTAAGGCACCGGAAGCCGTCCTGGCCAAGGAGCGCGAGAAGCTGGCCGACTATCAGGTGCAACTGACCAAGCTCAAGGAGCAGCAGGAGATCATCAAGGCGCTGTAATCCAGCCCGAGATCCTGCACCCGAAAGCTCAAGACCCCGGCCCAAAGCCGGGGTCTTCTTTATGGCTCTGTCCCAGTTGCCTGTTGAGAATATCTGCTACATCGACAAGGTAGCGCACAGGGACGGAGTCTGGACAAAAAGCAGACCGTTGGCGGCAGGGATGCCACCATCGAGCCTACACGGATGTATTCACGGCGTGTCTGTGTTCGTCCAGAATCCGGTTCGCCTTTCTTGAGTCAGATCGAGCTTAGGGCAAGCGCAGCACTGAGGCAGAATCAACCATCAGACGGCACTCACCGCCGACACCAGCGGCGCACCAACCACAGCAGAAGCCCCAACCCGGCGGACCAGAGGCAGAAGGACTGCAGCGTTGAAGAGGCGATCCAGCCATAAAACGGGTTGCCCGCGTAGAGGGGCCACAGAGGCTGAATGTCACCATGCATCAGCCCATCCAGCAGCAGATGGCTGTAACTGCCCAGTAGAGCCCCCCACAACAGCGCCGACCAACCACAGGCGAGCGGTAGCGATAACCAGCGCAGCCCGTAATGCCCCACCTCCCGGTTCCATCGGCGCAATACGACGCCACGCAGCAGACGCGCCAGCAAAGCGGCCGCCAAACCGATGGGTAGCGCCCAGGCCAGGGTATGGCTGCGGCCATGCAGGATAGGCGCATGGCGGATCAATCCCAACAAGGGCTCTATATCCATCAGGATCTGGGCACAACCAAAGGCGAACAGACTGAATCGCCGATCGACACCGGCCTTAAGCAGCAGCGCAGGGCCCATATGCAAGGGGGTAAACGGCATGATCTCTCCATGAAAAAGGCGCCTGCAAGGCGCCTTTGGGACTCATAA
>JAYRLO010000075.1:0-10992 GCA_041905215.1 Aeromonadaceae bacterium | reverse complement strand
CATTTCAACCCCAGGAGCATCCGCGTAATGAACAGCTTTGTCATCGGCTTACCCAAGGTGGAATTGCATCTGCACGTAGAGGGCACCCTGGAGCCTGAATTACTGTTCATGCTGGCCGAACGGAATAACGTCAATCTGCCATATCCAGACGTCGAGAGCCTGCGGGCGGCGTATCAATTCAGCAATTTGCAATCTTTCCTGGACCTGTACTATCAAGGTGCCGCTGTGCTGCAAACGCAGCAAGACTTTTTCGATCTCACCTGGGCCTATCTGCAGCGTTGTCATGCCGAGAATGTGGTACACACCGAGATATTTTTCGATCCTCAGACCCATACGGCGCGAGGTGTGGCCTTTGAAACTGTTATTCACGGGATCCACGCTGCACTCGAACAAGCAAACAAGGAATTTGGCATCACCTCTCGATTGATCCTCTGTTTCTTGCGCCATCTGAGTGAAGATTCTGCATTTGCAACTCTGGAGCAGGCATTACCCTATAAAGAGTTGATCCATGGGGTGGGGCTTGACTCGTCAGAGCTTGGAAATCCTCCGGCAAAATTTGCTCGGGTTTTTGCCCGGGCCAAAAGCGAGGGATGGCGCCTGGTTGCCCATGCTGGAGAGGAGGGGCCTGCCAGTTATGTGTGGGATGCACTGGATCTGTTACATGTTGATCGTATCGATCACGGCGTGCGGGCGAGTGAGGATCGTCTGTTGATGGCTCGACTCGCTGCGGAACGAGTTCCCTTGACGGTCTGCCCTCTGTCCAATGTCCGACTGCGCGTGTTTGAGCAGATGTCGGAGCACAATATCCTGGCGCTTTTGGATCAGGGACTCTGCGTCACGATTAATTCAGATGACCCGGCCTATTTTGGTGGCTATATCGGAGCTAATTACCAGACGCTGGTCGATCACCTGCAGGCCTCGAAGGAACAATTGCGACAACTGGCCCTCAACGCAGTCGAAGCCTGTTGGCTCGATGACAGACAGAAGACGCTTCTCGAGCAGCGGATCCTGGAATACGTATAGTCCCGCTCGATTCAGGCGCAGTTGATGATCTCAATTGCGCTTTTCTTTATGATGTCGCGGTTTTCTGGTTATGGATGAGTGCCCCATGTCGACGCCTCGTGATCCGGTATTTGATACCCGTTTTTGTGCAAGTTTTCTGCATCCTCGCCATTGGTTGACCTGGTTGAGCTTGGCGTTGTTGCTGATGCTGGCTTGGTTGCCAGTCCGAATGCGGGATGGGTTGGCTCGCAGTTTTGCCCCTGCGCTAATCCGTTTTTCCAAGCGGCAGTGCAATGTGGCGCGTACCAATTTTCAGCTCTGCTTTCCGGAGTTAGATGCTGCCGCGCAAGAGACGTTGCTCAAACACTCCATCGAAATCGGATTGCAAACCTTCTTTGCCTTTGCTGAGGCGACCAGCCTGCCAAAGTCTTGGTTTATGCGGCGTTTCAAGTTGCAGGGGTGGGAACACGTCGAACAAGCACTGACAACCGGTAAACCCATCATCTTCATGATCCCGCACTCCTGGGCGATTGATCTGGCGGGTCTGTATATGACGGCGCTGGGTTTGCCAATGTGTACCATGATGCATAGCGCCAAGAATCCAGTGTACGACTGGTTTATCAATCGTCAGAGAGCCCGGTTTGGTGGCAAGGTGTACGAGCGTAGCGTCGGTATTAAACCCGCCATCAAATCAATGCGGGACGGATTTCATTTCTTCTATTTACCGGATCAGGATCATGGTGCCGAGCTCAGCCTGTTTGTGCCGTTCTTCGGTCAACCCAAGGCGACCCTGCCGGCATTACCCAAACTGGTGAAATTGGCGGATGCCATCGTGATTCCGATGTTCAGCGCCTACGACCCGAGTTCGGCACGCTATGAGTTGATCTATCGACCTGCGTTAGCTCCCTATCCGACGAACGATTTATTAGCCGATACCCGGCAGATGAATGCAGAGATCGAGCAGCTTCTCAATCCACGCCGAGAGCAGTACATGTGGTTTTTGAAATATTTCCGCACTCGCCCAGATGGTGATACCACAGATATCTACCGTAACCGCTAGTTCATGAAAGCCCACAGAAGGATATGAGGGTGTTACATCAGGAACTGCTCGATCCGGCCACGCGAAAGTTGGCCGAGGCCCTGCTGGCGCAGGAGCAGATACAGGCACGAAAACGGTGGGCTCTGCTGCAACTGAGCCTCTGGCATGAGCGTGGCCTGGTGCAGCCTCTGGTGGGGGCAGGGCAGTACTGTCTGACGCCAGCCGGTCATCGCCAATTGCGTCACGCCCTGCTTGAGCAGCAGCTATTGGCTGCTCCTGATGGTGAACAGCATATCCAGCAGTTGGCACTGGAGCTGCCGACTCAGGCGCATCGTCAGGTTCTTGCCGCTCTGTTACATGGCTCGCGTCGCTATCGGTGGCGCGAGGGGGAGCTGGCGGCGCTGGCGGCCGAGGGGACGCAAGCCACACAAGATGGCTTGTTACGCATTCGCAGCTCTGTTCCCTTTACGCTGTTTTTTGCTCACGGTGGTTTATTAGATGCCAACGCCACGCTGTCGCTGCTCGGCGAGCTGGTCATTCCTGAAGCGGCACTGCAGCAGTTGCACAAGGTGCTGTGGACTCAGACTCCACCACAGCAGGTTATTACCGTCGAGAGTCGCGCCGCCTTCGCCTCTATGACTCCGCAACCTGGGCAACTATTGTTACTTACACCTCCTGAACATCCCCAGCTGGCCGCGCGTTTTTTGGCGACAGTGACGCCAAACTATGCGTGGGGTCATCTGGGGGATCTGCATCCGCAGGCACTGCGTCAACAGCAAAAGATTGCCGAACTCATCGAGCGTCCATTACGCCTGTTGCTGCCCGCATGTCTGACAGAATTGGTGAGTCGTTATGGGCAACCGCTGTCGGGATCGACGGCCTGGGTACCTGCCGAACTTTCAGCAGCCATGCAACTGGCGTTAGCACCGTTGATCACGCAACAGCGCTGGTTAGAGCATGAGTGTATGGCGCTGTTTGTTCGGGATCAGCTTTCTGCTACCTAACCCGGTAATCTGGCGGAAAACCATTTTTTAGCATTTGGCAGAGTGATATAACAGGGCATGCACCAACGGGTTCCCGTGTGGGCCTCGAGAGTGCGCATCAGCTGCCATCGACCACCAATCAAGGACAGGGATTAACATGTTTGAAAAGGTAACCGCCGCACCAGCGGATCCAATTCTGGGTCTGACTGAAGAATTTCGTAACGATGCTCGCAGCCACAAGATCAATCTTGGGGTCGGGATTTACAAGAATGATGCCGGTGATACACCGATCCTCTCTTGTGTGAAGAAAGCGGAACAGATCCTGCTCGACAGCGAGAAGACCAAGAATTATCTGACTATTGAGGGGAATGCCGAATATGGTCAGTTGGTGCAGCAGCTGCTGTTCGGTGCCGACAGCGAGATAGTCAGCAGCAAGCGCGCGCGGACGGCCCAGGCTCCGGGCGGGACAGGCTCATTGCGCATCGGCGCCGAGTTCCTGGCCCGTCAGCAACTCAGCCGCAAAGTCTGGATCTCCAATCCGACCTGGGTTAACCACTTCCAGGTATTCGGTGCCGCTGGCATGGAAACGGCGGAGTACACCTACTACAACCCGGCGACTCGCGGTCTGGACTTTGTTGGCATGCTGGCATCGCTCGAGCAGGCCAAGGCAGGAGATGTGGTCTTGCTGCACGGCTGCTGCCATAACCCGACCGGCATCGATCCGACCATGGAGCAGTGGGAAACTCTGGCCAAGTTCTGCGCCGAACGCCAGTTGCTGCCATTCTTTGATTTTGCCTATCAAGGGTTTGCGCGGGGTGTTGATGAAGACGCTGCCGGCCTTCGTTTGTTTGCTCGCTACAATCGTGAGCTCCTGGTCGCCAGCTCCTTCTCCAAGAACTTCGGTCTCTACAATGAGCGGGTCGGGGCCATCACAGTCGTAACCGATTCAGCCGATGTTGCTAACGTGGCATTTAGCCAGGTCAAGGCGACCATCCGGGCCAATTACTCCAATCCGCCGGCTCATGGTGCCGCCGTGGTGACGACAGTCCTCAAAGATGCTGAGCTCAAGAGTGAGTGGCTGGCAGAGGTTCAGGCCATGCGCGACCGGATCTGGCAGATGCGTGAGCTGTTTGTCGCCAAGCTCAAAGAGCAGGGCGTCTCACAAGACTTTAGCTTCATGACCGAACAAAACGGCATGTTCTCGTTCTCCGGGCTCAATAAAGAACAAGTGGCTCGCCTGAAAAATGAGTTTGCGGTCTATATCGTCGGCTCAGGTCGCATTAGCGTGGCTGGCCTCACCAGTGGCAATATTGACGCCGTCTGTAAGGCCATCGCACAAGTATTGTGAGGTTGGGTATTCACTAAAAAAGGCGCCATTTCGGCGCCTTTTATCTTTTAGCAAGAGCGTCTTACGCCAGACGATAACTGCGAACCATCTCTTCGAGCGTTTGCGCCTCGTTCTGCAGACTGTTGCTGGCCTGCCCCAGTTCTCGCACAACCTGCTCTGTCTCTTCCACTGCATCGCGGATCACCACCAGACTATCGGTAACCTGAGTGGCGACAGTGCTCTGCTGTTCCGCGGCTGCAGCAATCAGATCGCTCAATTGAGCCTGTTGACCAATTTGCTCGGAAATGGCCACAAACTCCTGGTTGGCGGCCTCGGCATCCTGTACCGCAGATTGTGCATCGGTAACGCTCAATTGCATCTGCTGTACCGCGTGTTGGGTTCCTTTTTGCAGCCGGGAAATCATTTCGTCGATTTCATGGGTGGCTTGTTGAGTTCGACGGGCCAACTGGCGGACTTCATCGGCTACGACTGCAAATCCCCGGCCATGATCACCGGCTCGTGCGGCCTCGATAGCGGCGTTTAGTGCCAACAGGTTGGTCTGTTCCGAGATACTGCTGATGGTGTTGACGACAGAGCTGATGGCACCAACTTCATGTTCAACATGGCTCACGGAGTCGGAATTGCTATTTAATGTGGTAAACAGCTTGTGGATCAACGTGATGCAATGGGCCAGTTGTTCAACCCCGCGGCGAACCATCTGATCGGTAGCATTGTTGTCGCCTGCACTGCGTTGGGCATTGGATGCGACATCCCGGATTGTGGTCGACATCTCTTCCATCGCCGTGGCCAACGAGTCGAGGCGTTCGCGTTGATCCTGTACGGCTGTACCGACTTGCCGCATGCCATTATTGATCTGGGTTGCGGCCGCCGATAGCGTTACGGAGGTATCCCGTTGGCCAGAGAGCAATTCACTCAGGTTCCGCCGGGTATGTTCCAGCTCTCGATTAATGTCAGCAAATTCATCGCGCCCCAAACCATAGATGGTGCGGCTCAGATCGCGGTTGGCGATCAACTTCAGTTCGGTCAATGATTGTCGAACTTGCGAATTGATGGCTCGGCTGATGATTCCAATCACCAGCACCATGATGACCAGCGTGGAGAGCAAGACCAGCGAACTATTAATTAAATAGTTGTTGAACGCGGTATCTGCGGCATCCAGATAGACACCCGACATCAGCAGGTAATCACCGATGGGTGCGACATAGACTGCCTTAAGTGTTTTTTGCGTGCTGCCTGGCTTGATATAGGGGTAATGGATCAGCGTCGCTTCATCACCATGACCGATCCGCGTGAAGGCCTGACTGACCTCTTCACCCGTTTCGATGACCTGAACCGGGTCCAAGAACTTACCCTCTTTGGCCGCCTTTGGCGGGTAGATCAGCAGACGTCCCTGTCGGTCGGTCAGGAAAAAATAGCCAGAGCCTTGCTCGCCCCACCGCAGGCCGGTCAAGATTTTCCGACTGGATTTCAGGAAATCTTCCGGTGTCTGTTGCAGCTCTTGTTGCAGCAACTGATGAACCCCCTCGACCTGATTGATGAGGCCATCATCGATGGATGCCCGTATGGCGTCACGGGTATTAAATGCCGAGTAAAGATTCCCCATCAACGTGCAGAGCAAAACGAGCAGCAGTAGGCTGGCCATCTTGCCGTTGAATCTCAATCGAGTGCTTTGCCTGACCAGCCAACCGACTGAATGGGTATGATGACTGGCGGATGACCCGGTTGTTGCATGGGGCAGAGCTATAGTGTTCATCGACATTAATCCATTAATAAATTTTGGGGAGAATGATCCGGCTGGCACGAACTAAACATTGTATGGCTTCCAATCTAGGGTCAGAAGAGACCAGCAATAGATGAAAGCGGTTATAAATAGAATAAATGCTCAAGCGTGATCTAGGTCATGCCTTCAATTGCTGCAACACGAATGCATCAAAATCAATTGGATACATTCGAATATGTTATTGATAACTCTTTTCAACAATCAGGGGTTGCCGCTGGAAATGGGACAGAGCTCACCCATTAGATTAACTAATCCGAAATCCGAAAAAAGGTCAATTGTGAGCCATAGGGTGGAGGACTAAACTTGTTTCATATGAGGTGAGAGGGGAACAAAAAATGGCAACTCACATGACCACACATGATGAACAAGTGCTGCACAACCCGAGTCTGTTGGCTCGCAGTAAAGAAGTGGTAATTACCTGGTTTGAACGCGCTCGAACTCGGCGCGAATTGGCCGAATTGCCGCCACATCTGCTCAAGGATATCGGTCTGACCGAAGCCGATCGATTTGTTGAAAGCAACAAGCCTTTTTGGCGCAACTAGTCGTTTTGTTGTTCGCTTTAAGATTTGTTGGGCGATGTAAACAAAGCAGGAAGCCATGATTACACACCGTGTGATCATGGCTTTTTGCTTATGAATTGGTATTGGCAGCTGCTTGTATTCTGCTCGGCGGGTATCGGGTCAGCCATTGATCCATATCCAGCATCACGAGCGGGTAACCGGCACAACAGCCATTATCCATCCACAGCAGATTACCTATTCCCCATGGGGCTTCACCGCTGAGTGGTGTGTGGCCAAGACAGACGATATCGATACCCTTAATATCTTGCGCCGATCTGGCGTCGTGCCCCGTGTTCACCAAGTGACGCAATAGATTAAAACGCTCGCGCCGCCAGAGTAGCTTCTCCAAGACATCGGGAGCCGGTGTCGGTGCGCGTAGGCTGTCTACCAGTTGTTGCCAATGACTGAATACCGGATCTGCATGGACGACTCCAACCTTATAGTTTTCTCTCGTTGTAATTTCCAAGGCATAGGGAAGATGGCGGATGCGGTCCTGACACAGCGATATTACTTCCGCCTGTTCTATTTCGCTGAGTTGTTCATACCAGCAGCCACCATTGCAGAACCACAGCTGCCGCGCCTGGCGACTATTGCCCAGCAATGCCAGCAGCATCAATTGTTCGTGATTACCCCGAATAGAGTGAAACCATGGCTGATGTAACAGACGCAGACAAGCCAGATTGTCATGACCCCGATCGGTCAAATCTCCCAAGCCGACCAAGCGATCGCCCTGTTCCGGGTCAAAATCGAACAGACTCAAAGAAGCCAGCAGTTGTTGGTAACAACCGTGCAAATCACCCATGAGCAGGGTGCGGCCTGTTACGTGCAGATAACTGAGCACACTCAACTCCAGTGTCCTAGTTGGCCGTATTCTAAGTGTAACCGTCGTCTGAGAATTGTGAGGGGTACTGGTCGATATTTAGCCAGCTCGAGAGGCAATTGGTGTTATCTGAGTCATTGAACAAAAAAGAAAAGGCCACAATCGTGGCCTTTTTTGTGACAGCTGATGTCACTTAACTCTCTGGAGTTGTTTTGCGCTTGCGAAGCGGGGCAAAACCATCCCGATCGAGCTCACTCAGCGGCTGCTGTTTGTGTGGACGATCTTTATCGTTGGCGGGTCTGGCCTTGCGCACCGGAGCTTTGTTTTTACCATTCACCTTGGCGTCTTTTGCTGCCAGTAAGGGATGTACGCTCTTTGCCGAGCGCCGCGTCTTTGCCAATACGCCTTTAAATTTACCGACCAGTCCATCAATTTCACTAAATGCAATGTCCAACTGCAGCAGTGATTTGACCGCTTGGTAACTGGCCCAATCTTTCGCGCTGACAAGGGAAATGGCTTGCCCTTTACTACCAGCTCGCCCTGTACGACCGATGCGGTGAATAAACTCTTCGGGAGCCTTGGGCATATCAAAATTGATGACCAGGGATACATTGACCAGATCGAGCCCCCGGGAGGCTATATCGGTCGTAAACAACAGCTTGTAATGGCCACGGCTGAAGCCATCCATGATGTTATTGCGGGCATTTTGCTTGAGCTCACCAGAGAGTGCCGCGGCACTGAGCCCCTTATCATTAAATAGTTGTGCCAGTCGCTCGGTGTCAGAGCGCGTTGCCGTGAAGATGATGGCCTGCTGGTAATTCTCGTGTCGCGACAGGTGCTCAAGCAACGCTTGCTTATGATCCAGGTGATCACAAAGAACAAATCGTTGATCAATATCTTCGTGGGGTGCTAGCTCCTGTCCGACGGTGATGCGATGGGGATTATCGAGTAATACAGTGGCCAGTTCTTCAAATTCGGTATGAGCCAGGGTGGCGGAGAACATCAGGGTTTGCCGCAGACGGTGGCTAGCCGCTTCGTGGATCTGCTTGAGCTCGTTAGCAAACCCGAGATCCAGCATCCGATCGGCTTCATCGAGGATCAACAGCTCCAGACCATCGATAAACAGTGTGCGCTCGTTGAGATGATTGGCGATACGCCCTGGCGTGCCAACGACGATCTGGGGTACGCGCAACAGCTGCTTGGCCTGGTCATTGAAGTTTTCACCGCCGAGTATCAACGCTCCTTTGAGGTTGCTGCCACCGAGCAGTAGTCGCAGCTGACCATAAACCTGCTTGGCCAGTTCGCGGGTAGGGGCCAGGATCAGGGCCCGTGGGCCTCGTTTACCGAGCACCTTACTGGTTAGCAGACGTTGTACCATGGGTAACAAAAAAGCGAGTGTCTTGCCGGAACCCGTTTTTGAGGAAGCAGCTAAATCATGGCTGGCAAGGATCTGAGGGATGGCGCGTTGCTGAATTTCGGTTACCTGGTTAAATCCCAGGTGGTCGATGGCCTGCAACAGGCGCGGATGCAATGACAACTCGTCAAAACGCAAGATAACACTCCGAAACGATAAGAGACCCCGGAAGCGCTTCATGGCATCTTGGGTCAACAATTGGGATTGAGGATACGCCGCCATTCTACGTCAAGGGGGCGAGGGGTGCGACTTTTCTTACCGAATTACCCTCCGCTTGCCGCAATGGCGTTGACAGTGGTGGCGCAAAACTTCTAGATTGTCCGTTCGATTGACTCTGTCGCCAGGGATTAGAGCCCCTGTCGAGGCGCTGGGCCGTCGGGTTGGAAGTCTATACCGGGTTTTTCCGTCGTTATTATCGCAAGGCGTTACGATCTTACGGTTTCCTGTATTTCCTCCTCACTCAGCCTAAACCACCAACCGGGCTCTATGCGGCACTAAACTTATGGGAACTAGTAACATGCAGCATCAAACCGATGACATTCGTATCAAAGAGATTAAGGAGCTGTTGCCTCCGGTTGCGGTCTTGGAAAAGTACCCGGCCACAGAAACCGCTTCTAGCACCGTAGTCGAGTCTCGTGAGGCCATTCATCACATTCTGCAGGGTGAAGATGATCGTCTGTTGGTGGTTATCGGCCCGTGTTCTATCCATGATCCACAAGCTGGTATCGAATATGGCAAGCGTCTGTTGGCGTTGCGCCATGAGCTGAAGGATCGCCTCGAAATTGTCATGCGGGTCTATTTTGAAAAGCCAAGAACGACGGTTGGCTGGAAAGGTTTGATCAACGACCCTTATATGGATGGCAGCTATCGAATCAATGATGGGTTGCGCATTGGCCGCAAGCTGTTGTTGGATCTCAATGAGATGGGCATGCCTACCGCCAGCGAATTTCTCGACATGATCACACCACAGTATGTGGCTGATCTGATGAGCTGGGGTGCTATCGGTGCGCGGACTACCGAATCGCAAGTTCACCGTGAACTGGCATCGGGACTTTCGTGCCCGGTCGGCTTCAAGAATGGCACCGATGGCACCACCAAGGTGGCCGTGGATGCCATCAATGCCGCCAGTGCTCCTCACTGTTTCCTCTCCGTGACCAAGTTCGGTCACTCCGCCATCGTGCAAACGGGTGGCAATCCGGATTGCCATATCATTTTGCGTGGTGGTAAGGCTCCGAACTACAGTGCCGAGCATGTCGGCGCCGTCGCAGATGATTTGGCCAAGGCTGGTTTGCCACAGAAGGTGATGGTGGACTTCAGCCACGCGAATAGCTCCAAACAGTACAAGAAGCAGATGGAAGTCTGTGCCGATGTCTGTAACCAGATTGCCAGCGGAAGCCAGACGGTATTTGGTGTCATGGTGGAGAGCCATCTGGTTGAGGGCCGCCAGGATCTGATCGAGGGGCAGGCCAGTGACCTGACGTATGGCCAGAGTATTACCGACGCCTGTATTGGCTGGGGCGACACCGAGCAGTTACTGCGTCAGTTGGCAGCTGCTGTCGAGGCTCGCCGCGGTTAATTCAAGCGATGTTTCCAGATAATGAGGGCTGCCCAAGGCAGCCCTTTTTTTACGCAAAAATCGCTCGTGTAATTAATTTACAGCTGTTTGTTATCTCTTCACTTTTATATCTGACGGACTTTATCGGGGTGATAGGCGAATTTTTACTTGTCATCAGATGCCATGTGGGTGCATAAATCAGGTTGTGCGCCCTTGTTTTGTGCATTCCGAGCCGATATTGGACGGATATTTCCTAGCTCTGCACCAAGTGAACTCGCATCTGTCTAGTGGAAGCTCTGAGAATCGCGCCAAAGGTTGTTGTTGTAAAATTACAGACAATCGTTTGCTTTAGTTCACGCCTTCGCTCACGAGGCCAACGAAAAGGAAGATGAAATGACCCGTTATTCACTGGATAAATCCAAGATCAAGGTTCTGCTACTCGAAGGGGTCGATCCCAGCGCAGTCACGCTGTTTAACCAGGCAGGTTATAG
>JAYRLO010000074.1:0-10999 GCA_041905215.1 Aeromonadaceae bacterium | reverse complement strand
GTGCCACCCCGATCCCAATACGCACGCCAGTATAAGAGCCTGGGCCCCGACCAAAGGCAATCGCGTCGAGATGAGACAACTCAAGGTTGGCGCCCTGCAGCAAGGATTGGCACATCGGTAATATTTTGCGGGTGTGAGCCTGGGGCGCCACCTCGTCACAATGGGTCAAAGACCCGTCGACCCAGAGGGCGGCAGAACAGGCTTCGGTGGCGGTATCCAGTGCCAGGATCTTGATCATCGAATTCTTCACTTCTCTAAATAGGTGGCAGTTGCCGAGCTGCCGGAGTCATGGCTAGCGGCGGTCGATGCCGAGGGGGGAGATTGTAGCCAAAAATGGTTGATCGCTGCCAGATCTCGACTGCGTGGCATCGGCGGCAGACTCTGTAAAAAGGTGGCCCCGTAGGGGCGATGGACCAGGCGGGGATCACAGAGGATGAGCACGCCGCGATCCTGCATGTCACGGATCAGGCGACCAACCCCCTGCTTGAGAGTGATCACCGCATCCGGCAGTTGCAGCTGACTGAATGGGTCACCCCCCTGCAGGCGACAATCTTCCATTCTGGCTTTCAATAAGGGTTCATCCGGTGCGGTGAAGGGCAGCTTGTCGATGATGACGCAGGAGAGTGCCGCCCCCCGTACATCCACCCCTTCCCAAAACGAAGCGGTTGCTACCAAAATGGCGCGACCATTGTCGACAAACTGGCTCAGCAGGCGTTGCTTGTTATCTTCGCCCTGCACCAGCACCAGACGGCCCACATCCCGCCGCAGCACCTCGGCGATCTGCCGCAGGCTCTGGTAGCTGGTACACAGAAAAAAGACTCCACCCGGCACCTTGTTGATGGTGGGCGTCAAGAGCAGCGCCAGCTCGGTGGCACGCCGCGCAAAACCGGTATCCGGCAGGCCGCGGGGCACACACAGCAGCGATTGCTCCTGGTAGGCAAACGGACTCTCCAGCACCAGCTCCCGGGCTTGTGAGATGCCCAACTGATGACTGAAGTGGTCAAAGGCGTTGCCCACCGTCAGGGTGGCGGAGGTAAAGACCCAACTGCAACCGGCGCGCATCACCTCGCTGTTGAAGCGATCGGCAATGGAGAGCGGTGTCAGATTCAGCGAAAAGTGCAGCCGGGTGGTATCAAACCAGTAGGCAGCACCGGGCTGCTCAGTCCGGCACAATCGCTCGAGTTTGCCCTGATATTCAACCAGTCGCTCGAAACAGTGATCGATCCGCTCGCCACGCCCCAACGCCAGCTTCAGCACCTCGTAGCACAGCTTCAGCGCATCCTTGAGCCGCAGCAGGGTGCGATCAAACAAGGGGTTGCCTATCCAGTCCCGCAGATTGCCACGCGCGGGCTCAATGCCAAACGCCAGCCGCTGTTCGCGGCAGGCCAGCTCCAGTGACTCCGCCGCGCGAGCCAGCTGCGCCATATCTGCCGCCTCGGCACGCTGCGCCAACGAAATCTCCTGCGCGACATCGACCAGCTGACGGCTGGAGAGGCTCTCACCAAAATAGCCACTGGCAATATCCGGCAGCTGATGAGCCTCGTCAAAGATATAGACCTCGCCGTCGGGGATCAGCTCGGCAAAGCCGGTGTCCTTGACCACCATATCGGCAAAGAACAGATGGTGGTTAATGACCAGCAGTTGGGCATCCAACGCCTTGCGCCGCGCCTTGACCAGGTAACACTCGTCATAACGCGGGCAATCGCGCCCCAGGCAGTTGTCGTTGGTGCTGGTCACATGGGGCAGTATGGGAGCCTGCTCCAGCAATTCGGGAATATCGGCCACATCGCCGCTGGTGCTGTCGATGGAGAAGGTTTTGACCCGCACCAGATCGGCCAGCACCTCGGCCTCCTGCAGGTGCGAGGTCATCAGCAACTGATCGAGCCGATGCAGGCACAAATAGTTGGCTCGGCCCTTGAGCAGTGCCACAGGCTGTTGATAATCCATCGCCGCCAAGAGTGCCGGCAGATCGCGGTTATAGAGCTGCTCTTGCAGCGCCTTGGAGCCGGTACTGATGATGACCCGCTTACCCGAAGCCAGAGCTGGAACCAGATAGGCAAAGGTCTTGCCCGTACCGGTTCCCGCCTCGACCAACAACTGGCTGGCATTGGTAATCGTCTCGGCGACGGCCTCGGCCATCAGGCGTTGCGATTCGCGCGGCGCAAAACCCGACAGGGTACGCGCCAGCACACCATCGGTAGCAAAGAATTCAGAGACGGGAGATCGGGAAGTCACGGCGCTATCCAGCTTGGGACAAGGCGGCGATTATAGGAAAAAGTGCCGATAAGACGAAGCGAAAAAGGCAAAACGGTCAGACAAACAGATCGACGTGCTCCTGGCCATCCTCCTCGCGACCCTGTGATTGGGCTGACTCCTGCAGTCTCTCGTCATCGGCGGCCGACTCCTGCTGCTGATGGCCAGACGCCGGATGGTAGTCATCCTGAGGCGCATGCTCGGCCGGATCCTTGTGAACCTCGGTCTTCTTGGTCACCGGCTCCTTCTCGATGATCGGCGGATTGGGGTGAAATTCCCCCTTCCCCGGCGCAATCGGCGGGCGCGGTAATATGCTGAATAACAGGTCTTGGTTGGGCATGGGAAGCTCCTTGGTCACCTTTAGTATCGGCCGACTCCGGTTATTCTGTAGCCAGACGACTCAGGAACCAGCAAATGATGTCGCGAGGGCACCTCCGGCCCGCATTAGATATTTATGCCAAATTGGCGCATATAGTCAGTTATTCAATTTCAATAATCACTGATTATCAAAGTCATGCGCTACAGGTGAAAATCATTCCAGCACAAACCAATCAAGCGAGGAGCTGGAATCGGAGAATAGGCTCTTGCATTTTTTAACAGGGGCTGTATGTTGATTGCCTAGCCGAACAAGGAAATTGGAAAGCCGTCATGATTCGTCAGCTTCTGAATACTATCCACCACCATCACCACCATCATCCGGAATAGTCTTTCAGGAGGGTGACTGCTGGAAGACACTGAATAAGGTGAACTTCCAAAGCAGCGGCCCAGGCCAAAGTTGCAAACCCTCGGAAGGTCACCACCTCCGAGGGTTTTTTGTTTTAAGAAGGAATGAAAAAATGGAAACGAAACGTCTACGTATTGCGATGCAAAAGTCTGGTCGACTGAGCCAGGACTCCCAGGCTCTGTTCAAGAGCTGCGGTCTGAAGATCAATCTGCGTGAAGACCGCCTGATCGCTCACGTCGAAAACATGGCCATCGACATTTTGCGAGTACGTGATGACGATATTCCTGGCCTCATCATGGACGGTGTCGTCGATCTGGGGATTGTCGGCGAAAACGTCCTCGAAGAGACCATGCTGGAGCGCAAGGCACTTGGTCTGGCAACGGACTACAAAGAGCTCAAGCGTCTGGACTACGGTGACTGCCGCCTCTCCCTGGCCATTCCGCAGGAGCAAGTCTGGGACGGCCCGGCCAGCCTGGCGGGTGCCCGCATCGCCACCACCTACCCCAACCTGCTCAAGCGCTTCTTTGACGAGCACGGCATCAAGTTCAAACCAGTGATGCTGACCGGCTCCGTCGAGGTCGCCCCGCGGGCCGGTTTGGCCGATGCCATCTGCGATCTGGTGAGCTCAGGCGCCACCCTCGAGGCCAACGGTCTCAAAGAAGTTCAAGTCATCTACCGCTCCAAGGCCACCCTGATCCAGGCGGCGGGTGAGCTGGATGCCAACAAGCAAGCGGTCATCGATAAGCTGATGCCACGCCTGCAAGGCATGCTCCAGGCCCGCGAAAGCAAATACATCATGCTGCACGCGCCAAAAGACAAGCTGGCCGAAATCAGTGCCCTGCTGCCCGGCGCCGAAAACCCCACCATCATGAACCTGGCCGGTGACACCAACCATGTTGCCCTTCACGTCGTCTCCAGCGAAACCCTGTTCTGGGAAACCATGGAGAAGATCAAGGCACTGGGTGCCAGCTCGATCCTGGTACTGCCCATTGAGAAGATGATGGAATAAGGGAGAGGCCGATGCGCATCGTTAACTGGAATGAACTGGTGGAGGATCAGCGGCGCCAGCTGCTGACCCGTCCGGCGATGGCGGGTGCTGCGGATATCACCAGCACCGTCAGTGACATCATCAATCGCATTCGTCGTGAAGGCGACAAGGCGCTCAAGGAGTACACGGCCGCCTTCGATCGGGTTGCCGATGGCAACATACTGCTGAGCCAGGAGGCCATTGCCACCGCCTGCGATCGTGTCGATAGCGCCATGAAGGCGGCCATCGGCCACGCCTATCGCAACATCGCCACCTTCCACGAGGCGCAAAAGAGCCAGCCCCTACAGCTCGAGACCCAGGCCGGCGTGCGCTGCGAGTTGCACACCCACGCCATCGGCCGAGTCGGTCTGTACGTTCCCGGCGGCAGTGCCCCACTGGTCAGCACCGTGCTGATGCTGGCAATTCCGGCCAAGATCGCCGGTTGCCGCAAGGTGGTGCTCTGCTCACCGCCCCCGGTCGCCGATGAGATCATCTATGCCGCTACCCTGTGCGGCGTCAGCGAGATCTACACCATGGGTGGCGCCCAGGCGATCGCCGCCATGGCCTATGGCACCAACACGGTCAGCAAGGTCGACAAGATCTTCGGCCCCGGCAATGCCTGGGTCACCGAGGCCAAGCGCCAAGTCAGCATGGATTTTCGCGGTGCCGCCATCGACATGCCGGCCGGCCCCTCCGAGGTGCTGGTCATCGCCGATGAGAGCGCCAATCCGGCCTTCATCGCCGCCGATCTGCTCTCCCAGGCCGAACACGGCCCGGATTCCCAGGTGGTGCTGGTAACCCCGAGCCGCGCCATTGCCGATGGAGTAGACGCCGAGCTGAACGCTCAGCTGGCGCAGCTCTCCCGTGCCGAGATCGCCAAGAAGGCCCTGGCCTCCAGCCTGACTATTGTGTGTGAAAATCTGCCCCAGGCGTGCCTCATCTCCAACGAGTACGCCCCTGAGCACCTCATCGTTCAGACCCAAGAGCCCCGCGCTCTGCTGCCTCGTCTGGAAAATGCCGGCTCCATCTTCCTGGGCGACTGGACCCCGGAGTCGGTGGGTGATTATGCCAGCGGCACCAACCACACCCTGCCCACCTATGGCTATGCCCGTACCGCTTCCAGCCTGGGGCTGGCCGACTACCAGCGCCGCTATACGGTGCAGGAGCTCAGCGCCGATGGTCTGCGCGATCTGGCCACTACGGTCACCGCCATGGCCGATGCCGAGGGGCTGACCGCCCACAAGCGCGCCGTCACCATCCGCATGGACGTCATCAATCAGGAGCCGAGGTCATGAGCCAGAACACAGCTACCACAACCCGCACCTATCTGACCGATCTGGCCTGCCAGCGGGTCCAGGCGCTGACCCCCTATCTGTCGGCCCGTCGCATCGGCGGCAAGGGGCATGTCTTCTTGAACGCCAACGAGTCACCGCGCAGTGAAGAGTACCAACTCGATTGCAGCCGCCTGAACCGTTATCCGGAGTGCCAACCGCCGGAGGTCATCGACCGCTACGCCGCCTATGCGGGCGTCAGCCCGGATCAGGTACTGGTCAGCCGGGGTTCGGACGAGGCGATTGAGCTCCTGATCCGCACCTTCTGCGAGCCCGGCCAGGAGGAGATCCTCTTCTGCCCGCCGACCTATGGCATGTATAGCATCAGCGCCGAGACCTGTGGTGTCGGCATGCGCACCCTGCCGCCGCTGCCCGATTTTCAGCCCAACGTGCCGGCCATTCTCGAGGAGCTGCAACGGGGCAAGCCCATCAAGGTGCTCTTCTTCTGCTCGCCGAACAACCCGACCGGAACCGTGCTGGATCGCGAAAAACTGCTGGCCATTCTGGCCGCCACCGCCGGCAAGAGCATCGTGGTGGTCGATGAGGCCTACATCGAGTTCTGCCCGCAATTCTCCATGGTGGATTTGATCCAGCAGTATCCTAATCTCGTGATCACGCGCACCCTCTCCAAGGGCTTTGCCCTGGCGGGGCTGCGCTGCGGCTTCACCCTGGCCAATCGCGAAGTGATCTCGCTGCTGCTCAAGGTGATCGCCCCCTACCCGATCCCCGAGCCCGTGGCCCAGATCGCCGCCCAGGCCTTGGACGATGCAGGACTCGACAAGATGCGTCAGCGGGTCGTCTGGCTCAATGGCCTCAAGGCGGAGTTCAAGGCCGAGCTGCTGCGCCAGCCTTGCGTCAAGGAGGTGTTCGAGGAGCACGGCAACTTCCTGCTGGCCCGCTTTACCAGCGGCTCGCGCCTGTTCCAGGCGATGGTCGATCAGGGAGTCATCCTGCGCGATTTCGGCAACAAGCCGATGCTCGAGGATTGCGTGCGCGTCACCATCGGCGATGAGGCCGAGATGGCCGAAGTCGTTGCCGTATTGAAGAGCCTGTGAGGAGAGAGTTGTGAACAAGGAACGCATTCTATTCATCGACCGCGACGGCACCCTGATCGAGGAGCCCGTCATCGACAAGCAGGTCGATAGCCTCGACAAGCTGCGCTTCGAGCCCATGGTCATCCCGGTTCTGCGCGAGCTGCAGGCCGCCGGTTTCAAACTCATCATGGTCACCAATCAGGATGGTCTGGGCACCAGCAGCCTGCCGCTGGAGAACTTCCAACCGCCGCAGGATCTGATGATGCACATCTTCGAATCCCAAGGGGTTCACTGGGAGGAGGTGCTGATCTGCCCGCACTTCCCCCATGAGGATTGCACCTGCCGCAAGCCGAAACTCGGCCTGGTCAAACCCCTGCTGCAGGCGGGCAAACTCGATCACGCCAATAGCTATGTGATCGGCGATCGCATCACCGATGTGCAGCTGGCCGAGAACATGGGCATCACCGGAATTCAATACAATCCAGTCAGTTGCAACTGGCTACAGATCCGCGACCGTCTGCTGGGCCAGGGTCGCAGCGCCTGCGTGATCCGCAATACCAAGGAGACCCAGATCGAGGTGCGTGTCGATCTGGACAAGAGCGGCGGCAACGCGATCAGCACCGGCATCGGCTTCTTCGATCACATGCTGGATCAGATCGCCACCCACGCCGGCTTCAGCCTGCAGCTGGCCGTCAAGGGCGATCTGCACATCGACGATCACCACACGGTCGAAGATGTGGGTCTGGCCCTGGGCGAGGCGCTCAAAAAGGCGCTAGGCAACAAGCGCGGCATCGGCCGTTTCGGCTTCGTGCTAGCCATGGACGAAGTTCAGGCCAAGGTCGAGGCCTTCCCCGAGTCGCTGGTCGAGCAGGAGGTGGCAGCCGCACTCGATCTCTCCGGTCGCCCCTACTTCCAGTTCCGCTGTGACGCCGACTTCGGGCGCGATATGGTCGGCGAGATGGCCACCGAGATGGTGCCCCACTTCTTCCGCTCCCTCTCCGATGCCATGGCCATCACCTTGCATCTGAGCGTCACCTCGGGCAACACCCACCATCAGGTCGAAGCGCTGTTCAAGGGCTTTGGCCGCGCGCTGCGTCAAGCCATCCGGGTTGAAGGCAGCGAGCTGCCCTCGAGCAAGGGAGTTCTCTGATCATGACTGCACCCAACATTGTGATCATCGATACCGGCTGCGCCAACCTCTCGTCGGTGCGCATGGCCATCGAGCGGCTGGGAGTCACGGCTCGGGTCAGCAAGGAGGCCGCCGATATCCGCGCCGCCGACAAGCTGATCCTGCCGGGCGTCGGCACCGCCAAGGCGGCAATGCACAACCTGCAGGAGCGAGGCCTGGTCGACTTGATCCGCGAGGCCCAGCAACCCCTGCTGGGCTTCTGCCTGGGCATGCAGATGCTAGCCCAGGCCTCGGAGGAGCACATGGGCGGCGAATCCGACATCGCCTGCCTCGGCATAGTCCCCGGCAAAGTCAAGCTGATGCAGGTCGGATCGCTGCGTCTGCCGCACATGGGCTGGAATCAGGTCGAGCACGACGGCACTCATCCGCTGTTCAACGGCATCCCCAGCGGCAGCTACTTCTACTTCGTCCACTCCTATGCGCTGGAGGTGACAGCCGCCACCCTGGCCACCTGCAACTATGGTGGCCCCTTCACCGCCGTGGTCGGCAAGGAGAACTTCTTTGGCGCCCAGTTCCACCCGGAGCGCTCCGGCAAGGCGGGAGCCCGCCTGATCCAGAATTTTCTTGAGCTTTAAGAGGTCGCCATGATTATCCCGGCAATTGATCTGATTAACGGCAAGGTCGTCCGTCTCTACCAGGGCGACTATGGCCAGAAAACCGAATACACCGCCTCGGCTCAGGAGCGTTTTGACCTCTATGTCGCCGCGGGTGCCACCCAGTTGCACCTGGTCGATCTGGATGGCGCCAAGGATGCCAGCCAGCGGCAGCTCACCGTGATCCGCGAGCTGCTGAAAAACACCAAGGCGCCGGTGCAGATCGGCGGCGGTGTGCGCACCGAGCAGGATGTCCGCGATCTGCTCGACGCCGGAGCAAACCGTGTCGTGGTCGGCTCCACCGCCGTCAAGAGCCCGGAGCTGGTGATGGGCTGGATGGCCAAGTACGGCGCCGAGAAGATAGTGCTGGCGCTGGATGTCAACATTGACGCCGACGGCCAGCGCAAGATCGCCGTCGCCGGCTGGCAACAAGACAGCGGCGTGACCATCGAGGATCTGATCGAGCGCTTTGCGCCCGCCGGTCTGCGCCATGTTCTGTGCACCGACATCAGCCGCGATGGCACGCTGCAAGGCTCCAACGTCGCCCTCTACCAGAGCCTGGCCGCCGCCTACCCGTCGATCAGCTTCCAGGCCTCCGGTGGCATCGGCGGCATCGCCGATATCGAGGCCCTCAAGGGCTCCGGCGTCGGTGGCGTGATCCTCGGCCGCTCCCTGCTCGAGGGCAAGTTCACCGCACAGGAGGCGATCGCATGCTGGCAAGACGCATAATTCCCTGCCTCGACGTCAAAGATGGCGTCGTGGTCAAAGGGGTACAGTTTCGCAATCACGAGGTGATGGGCGACATAGTGCCGCTGGCCAAGCGCTACGCCGAAGAGGGAGCCGATGAGCTGGTGTTCTATGACATCACCGCCTCCTCCGATGCCCGCGTGGTCGACAAGAGCTGGGTCAGCCGGGTGGCCGAGGTCATCGATATTCCGTTCTGTGTGGCCGGCGGCATCAAGAGTGTCGAGGATGCCCGCCGCATTCTGGAATTTGGCGCCGACAAGGTCTCCATCAACTCCCCGGCCCTGGCCGATCCCAGCCTCATCACCGAGCTGGCCGACCGCTTCGGCGTGCAGTGTGTGGTGGTCGGGATCGACTCCTACTTTGATGCCACCACCGGCCACTATCAGGTCAAACAATACACGGGCGACGAGAGCCGTACCCGCCTCACCACCTGGACCACCCCGGATTGGGTCGTCGAGGTGCAAAAGCGGGGCGCCGGTGAGATAGTCCTCAACATGATGAACCAGGATGGCATGCGCAAGGGGTATGATCTGGAGCAGCTCCGGCTGATCCGCAGCCTGTGCCGCGTCCCCTTGATCGCCTCCGGCGGCGCTGGTGAGATGGTTCATTTCCTCGAGGCATTCGAGCAGGCGGATGTGGATGGGGCGCTGGCCGCCTCGGTATTCCACAAGGGCATCATCCCAATCCCGGAACTTAAAGCTTATCTGCGTAACCAAGGAGTGCAGATCCGTGACTAATTCAGTGCAATTTGATGCAAGCAACCTCGATTGGGCCAAGGTTGACGGCCTGATGCCGGTGATCGTCCAGCATGTCGTCACCGGTGTGGTTCTGATGCAGGGTTTCGTCAACGAAGAGGCCTTGCAGCAGACTCTGGCTAGCGGCCACGTCACCTTCTTCAGCCGCACCAAGCAGCGGTTGTGGACCAAGGGCGAGAGCTCAGGCCACTTCCTGCAACTGCGCGCCATCACCACCGATTGTGACAACGACTGCCTGCTGATCGCCGCCGAGCCCATCGGTCCGACCTGCCACAAGGGTACGCCGAGCTGCTTCGACGGCCACCCGCTGCCGCCGCTGGCCTTCCTGGCCGAGCTCGAGCAGATCCTGGCTGGCCGCAAGAGCGCCGATCCGGACTCTAGCTATACCGCGCGCCTGTATGCCAAGGGCACCAAGCGTATCGCGCAGAAGGTGGGTGAAGAGGGTGTTGAAGTGGCCCTGGCGGCCATGGCTAAGGATCGGGAAGAGCTGATCAACGAATCGGCCGATCTGCTCTACCACCTGACCGTGCTGCTGCAAAATGAAGGGCTGAACCTGGGCGACGTGGTCACCCGCTTGCAAGAGCGCCACACCAAGTAAAGGCCCCAGCCCGCCATCAAAACGCCTGCCCTAAACCGCAGGCGTTTTTTTATGCCACGACTCCCTCATCCGCATGACACAAGAGCATGAATGAGGCGTCGGGGATAACGGGTAAGCCGACCGTCGGCATCAGGGATGATGCCGTCGAGCCTACATGGATGTATTCACGGCGAGTCGGCGTCCAGTTGCCCCGACACCGCCTGGCCCCCGCAGGATCAGAGTTCGAGCCATCCATCACTCAAGATCTTTCCCCTGCTTACGCTTCGCGCAATGACTCGGAACGACATGGCGGCACCCGCAGCAAAAATACCGGCAGCACCAGCAGCGCCATCGCCCAGAACACCTGGCCCTGGAACTGCTGATAGCCGACCCCGACCAGCGCGGTCAAAAGCGCCATCACCATGCCGGTCGGCAAGGCGGCATACAGCGTCTGTGCCGGGATCACCTGCTCGGCGGGAAGCTGCTGGGTCATGTAACGGATGGCCCCCAGATGGCTGACACAAAAGGTGACCGCATGCAGCAGTTGCGCCAGGGCCAACCAAAGCGGATCCGTGGTCAGAGCCAGCATGCTCCAGCGCAGCAAACAACCCGCGGCACCAATCAGAAATAGCGTCTGATAACCGACGCCAGCGAGCAGGCGTCGGCTCAGGGCAAACATCAGGATCTCGGCCAACACACCTAATGCCCACAGATAGCCGATGACATTTTCCGCGTAGCCGTGGGACTTCCAGTAGAGGGCGCTGAACCC
>JAYRLO010000073.1:4821-11068 GCA_041905215.1 Aeromonadaceae bacterium | reverse complement strand
GGCTATGTCCCAGTTATGCGTTGATAGGTCCATCCGATGTTGGCCTGGAGTCCGGACGAACGCAGACACGTCGTGAATACTTCCTTGTAGCCTCGATGGCGGCATCCCTGCCGCCAACGGTCTGCTTTTCGTCCAGACTCCATCCCTCAACTTAGGTTTCGAACTATTACGACGACAAAGTAGCGCTAAGCTGACCCTCTGCGCCAGGGATGGCGCGGCGGAGCCCCCATGGATGGGTTCACGGCGAGTCAGCGTGCGCTACCTTGTCGATGTAGCAGAGGTTCTCAACAGGTAATTGGGACAGCGCCATAAAAAAGGGCGCCGCAGCGCCCTTGGTGTCAGTAGTCACGAGGATCAGGGGAAGTCGTGAATGCTGACCGGCGCGCTGACGCCACGCTGGAACACGTTCACCTTGCCGCACTGAGCAAAATGGTTGCCGCTGGTGTAAGGGGTACCAGACTGGCTGACATTCGCCTCCCAACCGGCACCGTTCTTGATGTAGGTCTTGAACTCGAACCACAGGCCGTTCACCGCCTTGGAGCAGTCCATCTGCACATCCAGCATCCAGTAGTGCTGACCATAGGTGTTGAGGGTCTCGACGCCATAGCCGTCTACCGCCACCGTCTTCTGGGTACCCCAGCTGGACGGCCACACATTGGTAGTCCAGTCCATGGCCGTGCCGACTGCTGCAGTGCTCTGTGAGGCTTCGGTACCGTACCAATCCAGATACTGGTCGTTAGCCTTCCAAGGCGCCGTGGTGGTATTGCGCAGGTTGTTGTGCGTAATCGGGATCGCACACAGATAGTTGGTGCTGGTGCACGCCAGACCTAAGTTGTTGGCCGCATAGGTATGATCGATACCGCCGCGCACGAACATGTCTTCACCAGAGGCCGTAGTGCCATACACCAGCAGCACGGTGCGCTTGAGACCCGGCGTGGTGCCCTTCTTCCAAACCGCCCAATCGGTGCCGGATTGCACCAGGGTCCAGCCACTACCGCTCGGCGTCCAGGCGGTGCTGCCCAACTTCATGGCCACCTTGCCGTCGATATAGGCGGCGTAGAGCCCCTGCTCGGCGCGGTCGATGGTCACCGCAGAGTTGGAGTTGATGCCTTCTGACTTACGCAGTTGCATCAGCGCCTTGATCTGGGTACCTAAACCCCAGTTGAAGTAGTGGGTGTAGTAGACAGAAGGAACGCCTGGATGGGTCATGATATAGGCATAGCCCTGCATCACCTTGTCGCAAGGGACCGGCCAGTGATTTTGGCCCGAGCCACAGGTTCCGCTTGGGCCGGTATCGTGGTTATCCACGAAGGTGACGGAGTGCGAAGGCCACCAACCAATGGCGCCTTGCGGCTTGCCGCTGGAGTCTTTCAACACCGCATAGTTGTAGGTGGAGAGCGCCTTGTTCAGCAGCCCCTTGGTGGTGAAGTCAAACACCGCACTGGTGCCACCGGTGGCGTTCACCCAGTTGACCAGCAACTGACGGTGGGCATCCGGGTAGTTGGCGTCGGAGCCGCAGCCCTCCCCGTTGTAGCACAGGGAAGTCCAGTATTCGCCGACGCTGAAATAGGGGCTGGTAGCATTGTTGTAGATGCCGACATAGCTGCCGTTGTAGCCCTTGACGTAGTCATAACGCCAGCCGTCAAAACCGACTCCCTTGAGGGTGGTGTTCATCCAGTCTTTGATGCTGGTTTGCACGAAGCTCTGGGTGTGGTCGATGTCCCGTGCGGCAGCATAGCCACCACCGGAATCGGCATTGCCACGAGTGCCGCTACAGTTGGAGCCGGTCGCCCCCCAGGCTTCATCGTCGGAGGTAATGGCCTGCATGCTCCAGTTCGGGTTGGCAAAGCCACACCAGCTGCCGGTACCATTACGGTGGTTGATGACGATATCCGCCAGTGCCTTGACCCCCTTGCCATGCAGGGTACTGATCAGCGAGGCCAACTCGGTCTCGGTGCCATATTTGGAGTTGAGATCGTTAAGCTGTTCCGGCAGGTACCCTTCCAGGGAGCCCGCCTGCGAGGGTGGCGGCAGCCAGACCATGTTGAACCCGGCGCTGGCGATCTCGTCGGCATTGGCCGAGAGCTGGTTATACCAGGTGGCCGAGCTGGATGCCGAGGTCCATTGGAACCCTTGCAGCATAATATCTGTGTTGTTTTCCGACACGTTGGCCCAGGCGCCACAGGAGATGGCCGCCAGCACCGACAGTGCCAAGCATTGTTTCTTCATGGTTGATTTCCCTTCGTTTGGCTTGTTGTTCCTGCATGTTATTTGGCAATGCCACGGCACCGTAACATTGCCGCCTGATTGCAAGCCCATGCGCCAATGGAGGCAATTACCAGGCTGGAATTGTGTGAACGCCGCAGATTTGTAAAGAGATAATTGCTAAGCCGCTCTCTTTTTAATGGAAGGAAAAAGAACAAACACCAATGCCGTATTCGCCATCGTGACGGGCCGGAGGATGGCCCAATCTATCGCTAGGCTGCCGTAACGGTATTGGCGGGCATATAGCACTGAACTTGCCTAACATTGCAGGCGCACTGCATAACCAGAAGAATCCTCCACATCGGCAAAGACTGGATTAACAAGCTACAAAATTCGCATTGTTTGAATTTAATTCCCAAATTACCCATTGAATACAGAATAATTACGCAATATATTGCGCACCTTTCTGCGCACCATCCCAACCTTGGGATTGCACATTCACCCCGGATAGTGAACAACAACGATGAAGAAAAACCTGGGCCTGGGCGCCTTGATAGCCCTGGTATTGAGCTCCATGGTGGGAGCCGGCATTTTCAGCCTGCCACAGAATATTGCCGCCCATGCACAGGTTGGCGCCATCGCCATCGGCTGGCTGATTACCGGGGTTGGTATGATTGCCCTGGCGCTGGTCTATCAATTCCTGTCGCTACGTCGGCCCGATCTGGATGGTGGCATCTTCACCTACGCCAAGGCGGGTTTCGGCAGTCTGATTGGTTTCAATGCCGCCTGGGGCTACTGGATCTGCCAACTGCTGGCCAACGTTTCTTATGTGGTGGTGCTCTGCTGTGCCCTGAGCTACTTCGTCGATACCCCGGAGCGCGTGATCCTGGGGGAAGGTAATACCCCCGCCGCCATCGCATTGGGATCTGTACTGATCTGGGGTGTGCACGCCCTGGTGCTGCGCGGCATCCGGTTGGCCGCGTTCGTCAACATCATCACCACCATCGCCAAACTGGTACCGCTGGTGGTGCTCTGTGTTGCCTTGCTGCTGGCCTTTCATCTGGACACCTTTACGTTGGACATCTGGGGCCAAGGGACACCGGAGCTCGGCAGCGTACTGGAGCAAGTCAAATCGACGATGAAGGTGACCCTCTGGGTCTTCATCGGTATCGAAGGGGCCGTCGTGGTATCAGCCCATGCTACGCACCGCCGTGATGTAGGCCGGGCCACCATCATTGCTCTGCTCAGTGCCCTCGCCCTCTATCTGATGGTCAGTCTGTTTGCCCTGGGGGTCATGACGCAGCCCGAGGTAGCAGCCCTGAAAAACCCGTCCACCGCAGCCATTCTCGAGGCGGTCGTCGGCCCCTGGGGCGCCTGGCTCATCAACGGTGGCATGATGATTTCGGTCTGTGGCGCCTTTTTGAGCTGGACCCTGCTGGCCTGTGAAGTTCCCTTCATTGCCGCCCGTACCGGCCTGTTCCCGACTTGGTTCGCCGCCGAAAACCGCCACGGAGCACCGCATCATGCGCTCTGGGCCTCGACCCTGATGATCCAGCTATTCCTCATCATCATACTGTTTCAACAGAGCACCTATCTGATGTTGGTCAACATCACCACGGCGGCGGCTCTGGTCCCCTATGTATTCTCAGGCGCCTATGGCTTGCGTCTGAGTGCCAGCGGTATCAGTTACGAAAACGAACCCCTGGCTCGGCGACGGGACATGTTCATCGCCTTGCTGGCGACCGTGTATGGCCTCTGGCTGGTTTACGCAGCCGGACTCCACTATCTGCTACTCGTCACCCTGCTCTACGCGCCAGGTATTCTGGTCTACTGGCTGGCCCGCCGTCAGCACGGCGCCCGCAGCCTCAATAACCTTGAGCGATTGATCTCACTGCTGTTGTTCGCTATCGCTGGCTGGGCAGTCTGGCACCTCAGTAACCACACCCTCAGTTTGTAATCATCAGGGGCGTACGGGCTGCTCAGGCGGCCCGTTTTGCTCCAGACGGCGCCGCCCATGCCCCCTTGTCCATTTGCCTCCTCGTCCACCAGGCAGTAGCATCTGTGCCTGTATTTCCAACGGTATCCTCTATGTCGCTGATCCTGCTCTATCTGGCTACTGGCTTGCTCGCTGGCTTACTAGCGGGTCTGTTTGGCATCGGCGGCGGCCTGATTATCGTGCCTCTGCTGCTGATCAGCTTCCGTATTCAAGGCGTACATGAAGCCGTCAGTACCCACCTGGCTGTCGGTACCTCGCTAGCCAGCATCGTCATCACCGGGATCAGCTCGGTGCGCGCCCATCTGCGCGAGGTCGAGCTCAATTGGCCACTGGTTATCCAGCTAACTCTGGGCATGGTACTCGGCGCTCAATTGGGGGGCGATCTGGCCTCAGGCCTCAGCGGGGAACTGCTGCGCCGCCTGATGGGATCATTTGCTCTGCTCGTCGCCCTGATCTTGTGGTTTGACTGGCACCCATCCGGAAAGCCAGCCCGAGTTTATCCACTCGAGCGCGGCCTCGTCGGCTTTGCCATCGGCATCCTCTCGGCGCTATTTGGCATCGGCGGTGGAACCGCCACAGTACCTTACCTGCGCTGGCGCGGAGAGCCGCTGGTACAAGCCATCGCCAGCTCGGCGGCTTGTGGCGTGCCCATCACCCTCAGCGCCGCCCTCAGCTATCTCTATCACGGCTGGCAACAGCCCGATTTACCAGCCCATGCCATTGGCTTCATCTATTGGCCAGCCCTGCTGGCAATCATCATCACCAGCGCCGTTACAGTCCGGCTGGGAGCCCACCTGGCGCATCACTTGTCCGCCCTCTGGTTACGGCGCAGCTTCGCAGTATTGCAGTTGGTTATCGCGGGTAAATTTCTTCTATTTTGAATGAGTTGCCGACTTTTCGGCCATCCGCACCGCCCCACGGTAAAAAGCGTTGCAATCAGACAGATGGGCAGTTAGACTCGCCAGCGTTGTTATGGGGGCTCTGTTGGTCCTCCCGCATCGGAATCTCGTCGACCTGGTCAGGACCGGAAGGTAGCAGCCAAGGCGAGTCCTTCGAGTGCCGGGATGTGGCTGACAGGGCCTCCACCATTTCTAGGATTCGATCGAATCCAGCAACAGCAGGCCGTTGTTTTTAAACGCATTTTTGGTTTAACTCAAACCACCACCTATCGTTTAACCCATAACCCGACAAAAATTTCATCATAAGTTGACATAGCCTGAACCTGTGGGAAAGCAACAACAGGTTGGCGGTGCTATGTATCGTCGGTACCTGAAGCACTCCCGCATTAAAAACCTCTTCAAATTCGTCAATTCGTCAGCACTAAGATGAACACTGAGCTTACAGTGGAATCATCCCTAGAGTTCGATACCTGCCTTCATCTTGATGGTATTGATCCAGAGAGTGTGCTGGCATTGGATGCGATGAACTGGATCTGGTCATGGATGTCACCATATACTGTTTTTATATACAGCCAACGAGTGCCATCCATGTTTCTACGCCCCACTGAGAATCCACCCATTCTCGGGTTCCCCCTCTTCGTTTCCCCAGCATCCTGCGGCTTTCCGAGCCCAGCTCAGGACTATGTTGAGGCCACGCTGGATCTGAACCAGTTGTGCATCAGCCGACCTGCGGCCACCTACTTCGTGCGGGCAGCCGGTGACAGCATGAAGGATGCGGGCATTCTGGATGGCGATCTGCTGGTTGTGGACCGCTCTGTTTCAGCACGTCATGGCGACACGGTGATCGCCTGTGTTGATGGCGAATTCACCGTGAAGATATTGCAGCTCACCCCGAACATTGCCCTGCTGCCAGCCAACGCCAACTATCAACCCATCCTGTTCCAGGCTGAACAGTCATTAGAGATTTTTGGCGTAGTTACCTTCGTCATTCACAAACAATGTCAGCACTAAGATGACGACCGCCATAGCCCTGGTTGATGTGAACAACTTCTACGCCAGTTGTGAGCGGCTGTTCCGGCCTGACTTAGTTGGCCGACCGATTGTCGTGCTCTCCAACAATGATGGCTGCGTGGTGGCCCGCTCTGCC
>JAYRLO010000073.1:0-4811 GCA_041905215.1 Aeromonadaceae bacterium | reverse complement strand
ATGGCTGGTCCCTATTTCAAGATCCAGAGGGGATTCGAGCGCGCAGGTGGAGTCTGCTTCTCCAGCAACTATGCGCTCTATGCCGATATGTCCCAGCGAGTGATGACCACACTGGAGAGCATGGTTCCTGCGATTGAGGTCTACTCGATTGATGAGGCGTTTATTGAACTCGGCTCGTTATGGGCGGGAGACTTTGTTGATTTTGGGCGTCAGATCCGGGCCACCATTCAGCGGTACACGGGTCTTACCGTCGGCGTTGGTATTGGCCCAACCAAGACCCTGGCCAAACTGGCGAACTACGCCGCCAAAAAGTGGCCGGCCACAGGAGGTGTTGTCGATATTCGCGACGAGGGACGACGAGCTCGGCTGATGGCCATCACGCCAATCGATGAAGTGTGGGGTATTGGGCGCGCCCTGAATAAGCAACTGCAGGCCCAAGGAGTGGCAACCGTGGCAGATCTGATGGCTGTGCCACCCAAACATATCCGCCAGCGTTATGGTGTGGTGGTGGAGCGCGTGGTTCAGGAGCTGCGCGGCATCCCCTGCTCGGAGCTAACGATAGACACCCCAGCCAAGCAGCAAATCGTCAGTAGTCGCTCGTTCGGCGAACGAATTACAGAGCAAGCCAGCATGCATCAGGCGTTGTCGGCCTTTATGGAGCGAGCCGCCGAGAAACTACGCCACGAGAAGATGCGCTGCCAGCATGTGAGCATCTTCTTTCGCACCAGCCCCTTTAGCGAAAGCGAGCCCTACTATGGCAATCAGCTTTCGGCCAAGCTGCCGCAACCGACCGACGATACTCGCGAGCTATTGCATCATGTAACCCAACTGCTGCCGCATATCTGGCGCGACGGATTCCGCTATCAAAAAGGCGGCGTGATTCTCGGTTCATTTACGCCACGCGATCACCGGCAGGCGGATCTGTTCGACAATCCAGATTCCCCCGACTGCCGACTAATGGCGGTGATCGATGCCATCAACCAGAGCGGCCTAGGCCATATCGGCTTTGCCTCGAAAGGTGTGGATGTCTCGGAGTGGATGATGAAACGCGAACACTTGAGCCCGCGCTACACCACCTCATGGGATGATCTACCGGTCGCTAGATAAGTTATTGATTGTTCTTTGAGGTAGGTGTTTCCACTACTGATTTATCCTGCCCATCAGCCTCAGTATTCAATGACTCACTGACGGCCAGTTTCTCAGATATGACTTGTTGCGACGCCGCCAACGCAGCAGCTTCGTCCGCATCAAACCCCAAGTCGGAAAAACGTTCCCAGTGGCAAGGGTAATGTGCTGAGTTTTAGAGTCCATGTTCATGTCTTGCCTCCAAATCGTCACCTTGAAAGATTCAATCTATGGATTTTTATATCACTTTTCTAGAGATGAGAATCGCGAAGACACTGCGTCTAGAAGAGATTCGCTAATCATCCAAAATGGTTACTTCGGATGTGAATTATTGGTGGCGATTCAGTTCTGCAGAGCCACCCCAACTCCTAAACAAACCCACCTCTTCGCGGATTTTTCTGCTGACGGGGCCTTAGCTCGTAAAAGTCCGTTCATTTATAGGACAGAGAGACCGCACCGCTGCCTGCCTTGCGCTGCATGTCGCGCCACTCGCCGGGCGAGACTCCCTCCCAGCCGCTAAACGCCCGATAAAACGAGTTGGTATCTTCGTAGCCAAGCAGGTACGCCGTCTCGTTGGGCTCTATGGCACCGGTCTGTAAATAGGAGCGCGCCAGCTCGCGACGAGTCTCCTCCACCAGTTGCTGAAAGGTGATGCCCTCATCGGTCAAACGGCGTTGCAGGGTTCGCGTACTCATCGCCAGCTCTTTGGCCAGCGATTGCAGCGTCGGACGCCGACCTGCGAGGGTGCGTTTCAGCACCTGTTTCACCGCGTAGGTGACCCTGGCGTTTTGGTCATGCTCCTGCAACTCGGCATCCAGCTGCGGAGCAATCAAAGCCAGCAACTCTTCATTGTGGGTATAAAACGGGAAATCCAGATCGCGGGTGCGAAACACCAGCGCATTGCGCGCAGCATTGAAGGTGATCGGGCAGCCGAAGTGCCCCTCCAGCAACTCACGATGCTCGGGGCCACGCGTCAATTCGATGCGCAACGGGCGGATATGCCCGTCCGAGCTGTGTCGGGCCATGGCGGTCATCCAGGAGAAGCCGATATCGGTCATGATATGGGGGGCTGGCTCACTGGTTGCCAGATAATGGGAGTCGATGATCACCTCATCGCCTTTGACGTCGACACGGATCTCTTCCGGGCAGACGACCCGTTTGTAGCGGGAAATACGCTGCAACGCATCCCGTAAACAACTGCTGCACACCGCCGCAATCGCCATCGGATGATTGCGTTCGAGTCGCATATCTGAACCCAGCTTCAGACCAAATGCCACATCCCCGCAATGGTCAGTGATCGCTTTCCACAGGGAAAACAACTCTGCCGTGGAGGCATAGATTTTCTCTTGCTGAAAAAACAGCTCCGGCAACCCGGCTTTGCGCTGCATCATCTCTAACGAGAGACCCAGCTCAGCGATGCGCAGCATCCACTGTTTGGAAATGCGAAAACGATCGATCATCGTGTGGCGTACTCAATCAAAAGAATAGTGTGACCTTGTCCGGTCGCGGATAGCGCGTCGCGGCATGGGTTGGCCAATGCCGCCTGGTAGCTAAAAACTAGCTGACATCACACTCTGCTGTCATTCACATTCGTGATGAGTGAAGGGTGCCATGTCATCAGCTAGCGTAACGTCGCCTTGGTTAAGGGCTTAAGTTCAGGGCTTGGTTCAGCGCTTAACTGACGCCTCGTTCGCCACATATTCCGGCCACCCGCCCGCCATGGCCCGATAGAGCGATACCACCGCCAGCGTATATCTAACCTGGCTTTGTGCCAGCGCATCCTGGCTTTGCAGACGTACGTTTTCGGCATCCAGCAAGGTCAGCAGATCGATAGCACCCTGCTCAAAGCGCAGCTTGGCCACCTCGGCGGCTCGTACGCTGGCGTCAGCGGCCTGCACCAGATGTTGGCGCTGCTGCTCACTGTGAGACACCTGAGCCAGCGCATTTTCTGTCTCTTCCAGCGCCGTGAGGACGGTCTGCTGATAACTGGCCAGATCGCCAGCTGCCTGGGCATTGCTGGCAGCAATGCGCGCGCGAACGCGGCCCACATTCAAAAATGAGCCATCCACACCGAGCGTCAGCGACCGTGTCTCGCTATCCCGCGCAAACAGGGCGCCGGCATCTAACGCCTGAGTGCCGATCAAGCCACCCAGGGTAAAGTGGGGAAAGAGATCCGCAGTCGCGACGCCGATACGCGCTGTCGATGCGGCCAGGCGCTGCTCGGCAGCGGCCACATCTGGACGACGACGCAGCAGCACGCCGGGCGCCTGCATGGGCACCTTAGCTGACAGCTGCGCCAGCGCGGCCGGCACCTCCAGTTCGCGAATCAATGCCTCTGGCACATTCCCGGTCAGCACGCCAATGCGGTGGGTGGCCACGGCAATTTGCGTCTCCAGAGGCGGGATGCTGGCGCGGGTGGTTTCGAGCTGAGCACGCCCTCTATCCACATCAAATGCGCTGGCCATGCCCGCCCCTTGCTGCAGTTGCAACAGCGACACGGTTTGCGCCTGATTTGCTGCGTTGTCACGGGCGATCTGTCGCTGTGCCTGCCAGCCGCGCAGCTGGAAGTAGGTCTGGGCAAGCTCGCCGACCACGGCCACCTGCATGGCGGCCAGATCCTCGGCACTGGCACGGGTGTCGGCGCGCTGCGCCTCGACCGCGCGCCGTACGCGGCCAAACAGATCCAGCTCCCAGCTAAAGCCGACGCTGCCCTGATATTGGTGAGTATCACGATCGGCGGCCGCGACACCGGGCTGCTGATCGGCACTGCTGCGCACATTACTCGCCTGCGCGTTGGCGTCGAGCGTCGGCAGCAAGTCGTACTTGGCGCTGCCCAGCAGGGCATTGGCCTGCTGATAATTGGCCAGGGCCCGCTGCACATCGTGGTTATTGCGCAGTGCCAGCTCGACCAGTTTGGTGAGCTCAGGATCGTTAAATCCGCGCCAGAATGCCGGCCCGGCTTCGGGCCCTATGTCAGCAGCTGGCTTTAGCTGCTGGCTGGCATCCAGACGGGCATAGCGGCTCACCGCCGGCAGCTCCGGGCGTTGATAGTCTGGTCCGACGCTGCACGCCGACAGCAGTGCGGCGAGGCTCACCATCAGCGCGCTGAGCGCGCTACGGGATAGGTGGGTTTTCGCTTTCACAGTCATAGCAATTCACTCGTCCAAAAAGAGGTTGGCCTGCGCCCGGTATCAGAGCGGATCGCCGACGAAGGTCGACTCACCATGCTGGACCAGGGGCCGGCCGGAGAGTTTACGCAGCGCCACATAGAACACCGGCGTCAGGAACAGGCCAAACAGCGTCACCCCCAGCATGCCGGCAAAGACAGTGATACCGGTCACCGAGCGCACCTCCGCCCCGGCCCCTGTGGAAACCACCAACGGAATCGTGCCGGCGATAAAGGCGATCGACGTCATCACAATCGGTCGTAACCGCAACCGGCATGCCTGCAAGGCGGACTCGACGATGCCGCGACCGTTCATCTCCAGCTCACGGGCAAACTCGACGATCAGGATGGCGTTCTTGCACGCCAGCCCCATCAGCACCACCAGCCCCACCTGCACAAAGACGTTGTTATCGCCACCAGTCATCCAGACCCCGAACAGCGCAGAGAGCAACGTCATCGGCACAATCAGGATCACCGCCAGTGGCAGGGTCCAGCTTTCGTACAGTGCCGCCAACACCAG
>JAYRLO010000072.1:0-11123 GCA_041905215.1 Aeromonadaceae bacterium | reverse complement strand
AACGCATAACTGGGACATAGCTAAACCCAAAGCCCCACTAGGCAGCGCCCCGAGATGAGATTAACGTAACAGGCTGACGCAACCCCATTGTCGCAACCGCCTCAATCAATGGAGAAATTCCGCCATGGCCGAACTCACGCTTCCCACTCCGCTGGTCTCCGTTGACTGGCTGGCTCGTCACCTCGACCACCCGGATCTGGTGGTGCTGGATGCCCACATGCAGCCGCCATCGGCCCCAGCCAGTACAGATCCGGTACGGCAGATCCCCGGAGCTCGCCGCTTCGACTTCGACGGCCGCATCAAGGCACCCGACACCGATCTACCCCATATGTTGCCCAGCCCCGAGCTGTTCAGCGCCGAGGTCCAGGCGTTGGGCGTCCACGCCCGCAGTCTGATCGTGGTCTACGACCGCATCGGCATCTTCTCGGCCCCCCGCGCATGGTGGATGTTCCGCGCCATGGGCCACGCCCAGGTGGCGGTGCTCGATGGTGGCCTGCCCGCCTGGCTGGCCGCCGGTCACCCGGTCGAGCCGGAGACGGCCTATGCCGGCCCCGACGGGAACTTTGTCGCCCGACTGCAACCCGGTCTGTTTTGCGACGCCGACAGAGTCTCCGCCGATTTGAGCAGCGGTCGCCGCCCGGTGGTCGATGCCCGCAGCGCGCCGCGCTTTGCCGGTCTGGAGCCGGAGCCCCGCGCCGGGTTGCGCGCCGGCCACATGCCAGGCGCCCTGAACCTGCCCTTCGGCCAGTTGCAACGAGATGGCAAGATGAAGCCAGCCGCAGAACTGCAGGCCGAATTTGCCCGCTTGCTGGGCGAACAGCAGGCTCCTATTTTCAGCTGCGGCTCCGGCGTCACCGCCTGCATCCTGGCGCTGGGTGCCGAGCTGGCGGGCTATCAGGGACTGACCGTCTATGACGGCTCCTGGAGCGAGTGGGGTGGCGATCCTGTCAGACCCGTGGTGGGCAATCACGGATAAAAAAACCGCGCCAGATGGCGCGGTTTTATCAGCTGTTGTGACTCAAATTTGGTTCAAGCCGGTAAACGATAACGGTTGACCTCGCTCTCTAGCCCATGAGCCTCGCTGGAGAGTGAGTGGCTGGCGACGGTCAGTTCACCCAGCACCTGGCTCGTCTCCTCGACGGCCTCACGGATGTGGATCAGGGCGCCCGTTACCTGCTGGGCAACCTGACTCTGCTGCTCGGCAGCGGTGGCAATCATGTCGGTTCGATCGCTCAACTGACTGGTCTGCATCGCAATTCGCGAGAAGGCCTCCTCCGCACTGTGGGCCTCCGCCATCGCACCTTCCGCCTGAGAGACCGAACGCCCCATGCGGGAAACGGCATGCTGGGTGTTTTGCCGCAACGTCTCGATCATGGTGGCGATCTCCTTGGTCGCAACCTGAGTGCGGCCCGCCAACTGGCGAACCTCATCGGCCACCACGGCAAAGCCACGGCCATGCTCACCAGCCCGGGCCGCCTCGATCGCCGCATTCAGTGCCAGCAGATTGGTCTGATCCGAGATGCCATTGATGGTATCCACTACCTGATTGATGACCAGAACCTTTTGTTCGACCTCATCGATGGCTTGCGCGCTGTGGTCCAACTCCTGGCAGAGTCCCTTCAGGGAGGTGATCGCCTTGGCAATCTCCGCTTCCCCACCCCGAGCGCACAGATCGGCCTCTCGCGTCTCAACGGCACAATGCTGGGATTGGCTGGCCACATCCCGAATCGAGGTGCTCATCTCTTCCATGGCGGAGGCCAGTTCATTCAGGTGGCCATGTTGTTCATGGACCGCTTGAGAGACTTGCAACACACCCGTATCCATTTGCGTCGAGGCAGCGGCCAAGGCTTCGGCACTACCTCGTTGCAAGAAGAGCAGTTCGGCCAGGTTGGAACGTGTCTGCTCCAGTTCGCGGTTGATCGAGGCGAACTCATCGCGACCCCAGATCGGAACCCGACGATCCAGTACCCGCTCGGAGATGCGTTGCAGCCCTTGCAGCGACAGGCGTACCTGCAGACGAATGGCGTTGGCAATCAGTTTGACTACCAGAATCAGTGCAAGCATGGTCAACAGTACGCATTTGGCACTGTTCCACATGTAGGCAGAGAACGCGGCGTCGGCACTATCCAGATAGATACCAGAACCCAATACGTAGTCACCAACCGGCACCAGATAGGTTGACTTGCCCTGAACCTGAGTGCTTCCCGGTTTTTGGTAGTCATAGTGGATAAACGTCGGCTGCTGGGAGCGCGCGACCTCGACAAATGACTCTGAGATATCCAGACCCGTTTCATTCACGCGGGTCGCAGGGACAGGTTTCCCTTCATTTTCCGGCTTGGGTGGAAAGACCACCAAGCGCCCCTGTTTATCGGCCAGGAACAGGTAACCACTCTGCCCCTCGCCCCAGCGGGCCTTACTGAGCAGAGCGCGAGCCTCTGCCCGGAACTGCTGATCATCCATACGGCTGTTCAGATCGCTCAAGATCCCGGCATAACTTTCCACCTGACTATGCAAGCCCAACTCCAGGGCCTCACTCACCGAATCCTTGGCTGACAGGGCATTGAACAATGCACCGCCGAGACTTAACAACAACATAAGTCCCATCAAAACATTCATCTTCGCCCCAAATTGCAGACGAGATAACAACATGGTTATGCGAGATGGATTCACATGACCATTTTCTTTTTCCGCAGGCAACAGCATCACACTATCCATTTTTATATCCACAATCTTTGTAAGCTCAAAAATTGAGCGGCGGGATTTTAATCACGCCCCGTCTGATTGGCAAACGATTTTAACTATTCTTGCAGGATAATTTGAATATATGCTCTAGGTGTATGAATCCACTAATTTTATCTTATGTATCATAATGTTACAGGAAGAAAAACAGAGCCATTGGAATACATAAACTCATATAAAGCCATCTGAACCCGTGAATTTCAGCCTCATCTGAAAACAGCAAATTCAATCAGGTCTCATTGATGACAGTTAATAGACATTAATGAATCCATCGCTAAGGTGATTTAATTATCTTGCTACTGACTTACATATTATTTAACTAGTAAACGACTATCTAAATACCCGATCCTAATTATGCTACAGCGGCAAGGTGGCTCACGCTGACACGCCGTAAACCCATCCATGGGGGCTCCGCCGCGCCATCCCTGGCGCGGAGGGTCAGCTTAGCGCTACCCTGCCTCTGTGATGGGTGACCGGCTATTCGAAACAGCTAGTTTGTTTGAATTCAAATGAATCGCTGATTACGCGAGAGCGGCGCGCACTAGGGCACCGTTCCGCAACCTTGGACAAGCGCCGTACAAGATGGGATCATGTCCGTCATCAGCGCCAGCCCGTGCGGCGGCGCCTCCACTTCTGCCGAACCATGGGGCCCTTATGAGCTACGAACTGAGCGACACCGAACGCAATGCCGCACTGCAACTCAATGCCGACTATCGCTACGACCATTTCATCAGCAAGGTAGCCCGGCACCAGCAGCTGTGGACCCTCAAGGATGAGAAAGGCTTACTGCTGCTGGAGAGCGAGGGCGATGTCTGCCTGCCGCTCTGGCCCCATGCCAGCTACGCCCAAGACTGGGTCAAAGATGAACTGGCGGGTTACACCCCCCAATCCATCACCCTGGAAGTATTTCTGGAACGCTGGGCGGAAGGGCTGGAGCAGGACCATATCGCCGTCGCCGTCTTTCCGCTGCTTGATGAGGCCGGCATCGTCGAAGAGGCCAGCGAGCTGGCCGAGACGCTGGCGGACAAACTCGAACAACTGGAAGCAGACCCGGAGTAATCAGACTCCCCCTTTTTACCTCCTACCGATGCGAGGGCTCTATGAACAATCCGTTATCCCAGGAAGAGTACCAAAACACCATGGCACTAGATGCCGACCAGCGCTATGACCACTTCATTCAACAGGTCGTCGCACAAGGTGAGCTGTGGATCCTCAAGGATGAACAGGGCTGCATGCTGCTGACGGCTGACGAGGACGATTGCATCCCGGTCTGGCCACACGCCGATTACGCCAAGGCCTGGGCGGCCGAAGAGTGGGCCAACTGCGAACCCTATGCCGTCACGCTGAAAACCTGGCTGGATCGCTGGGTCAAGGGGATGGAGGAGGATGGTCTCGCCGTGGCGGTCTTTCCGCTGCCCGAAGCCATCGGCGTCATCGAAGATCCCGCCGAGGTCGCTGACAATCTGCTGCGCCAGATGAGCAAGCAGAACCGCAAGAAGAAGTGATGAGCTAGACGACGCCAAACAGCCTCGTCGGTGACAAAAAAAGCGGATCCCAAGGATCCGCTTTTTCATGGTCGCAAGGAGAGCGCTTACAGGGTGAAGCTGGCAACCGTCTTCTTCATCCCATCGGCCATGCCCGCCAGCTGCGCAGCAGCCGCAGCCGACTCCTCAGCGCCCTGCGACATCTCCTGCACCACCGAGGTGATCTGGGTCATGTTGCTGGAGATCTCCGCGCTGGTAGCCGACTGCTCTTCGGCGGCGGTCGCAATCTGGGTGATCTGCAGATTCACGTCATTGACCTGCTGCAGTATCTCATCCAGGGTCGAGACCAGTTTTTCCGCCTCCTGAGCCACCTGCTCCATCTCAGCCACACTGGAGTCCATCGATTCCGTCGCTGCCCGCGCCTCCTGCTGGATGGTGCGGATCATGTCGCTGATCTCCTGGGTCGAGTGGGTTGTCCGGGCCGCCAAGGCACGCACCTCATCGGCCACCACGGCAAAACCCCGCCCATGCTCCCCGGCCCGCGCCGCTTCGATGGCGGCATTCAGCGCCAGCAGGTTGGTCTGCGCAGCAATCGCCTGGATCGTGGCGACTATGCTGCCGATCTGCTCGGTGCGCTGGCCCAACGCCGTTACGCTCTCAGCGTCCTGCTTGGTCTTCTCGCTGCGTTGACGGATCCCTTGTACCGTCACCCGTACCACCTCCATGCCACTCAGAGTCGTCTGCTTGGTCGCCTCGGAGTTGCTGGCCGCCACCTGACAGTTGCTGGCAATATCGGTGGTGGTGGCCACCATCTCCTCACCGGCCGTGGCCACCGTGATCGACTGGGCAACCACCTGCTCCGAAGCGGTGGCAATGTGGTCGGAGAGGCCATGGAGCTGATCGGAGGAGGAAGCCAGCGACAGGGCATCATCAGCCAGATGGTGCATGGTCGTGCGCAACTGCTCCACCATACGCGCAAACGCCAGGCTGACCTGTCCCACTTCATCCTGACTCTCAACCTTGACCTGCACGGTCAGATCACCCGCAGCGACCCGCTGGGCGGTCGCCACCAGGCTCAGCAAAGGGTTGGCAATCAAGCGCGACAACATCACGGTCAACAGGATGCCAATGGCGATGGCAACCGCCAGACAAATCGAGATCAACTCGATGGCCTGCACGTTCTGCTCACTCATCGCCTGCGTCAGCGCATCTGCCGCCTCATCATTGATGCGAATCAGATCCTGCACCTCCGCCGTCAGCCGATCGGCCACCGGCTTCAACTTCACGGTCAGGGCTAGCGCAGCCTCCTGATCCTGCGCCCGCACCAGTGGCAGCAGTTGGGTCAACATCATCTGGTCGTATTCGGCATACGTCCGCTTGACCGTGTCGATCTGTTCACGTTCACGGGCAGCGCTGATTAACTGGCTGTAGTCCTGCCACAACTGCTCGGCCTGGCGATTCAATTGTTGATTATCCAACTCCAGAGTCTGGATCTCCCCTGGCGTGCGAGCCGTAATGAACTTCATCACCAGGATCCGCTTACGCTGCAAGATAGACTCCATTGTTCCTGCCATTTGCGTACAGGGTATCGCCTTATCGCGGATGGTCGCGGTCAGCCCCTCCCCCTGCTGCATCTGATAAATAGCCAACCCACCGACCAGCGCCATTAATAACAAGACCAGACCAAAGCTCCAGGAGAGCTTGCTCCTTATTTTCATGTTTTTTACAAAGTCCATCGCTTCCCCTATCAATTATTTTGTATTTGTTTGCGCCTCAAATGGATCGCCAAGGCATGACGCCTTGGATAATTGCATCCTATTTTTAGCAAACAGATTAATTTGCGTTCGAATGAAAATAAAAAAACAAATCCGCCACTAATTCATATTAATCATAAAAATGAATGGCAACCTCTTATATATCAACAGATTGAGAGTCATTCAACTGATAATTATTGAATGAATATGCACAAGCGCAAGTGAAGCAATTACCCTTCATTTTAATAAGTTAAAAATAAATAACTTGATGAATTACTTAAAAAATAATTTTCATGTTTTATTTTCAATGGTTGATTAAATTTACAATCTCACGATCTATGTTTATTCCACTGAACCCTTGTCAGTTGCCAAATGGCTATTTAGCTTTCCATGACAGCAATGTGCTCACTATCTCAATGATGAATAGCGATATGGCTATTGGCAGGCACCCATTCGAGAGATGAAATAGACGCCAATGCCGGCAGCCAACTCTGAGATTTAACAACCCAGCACGGCACGTACGTCAGATGAGCAAATTCAATTGCAAGAAGAAGTAAATGAAAAACGGAGCCCTTAAGCTCCGTTTTTCATTTTGAAAGAGGTAATGACGCGCTACAGCTGATAGTTCACCGTCACATAGACAGAACGGCCATCAGCCGGGTAACCCTGGGTGGTTTCGTAGTACTTATCCAGCACGTTGGCCAGGCGACCATCGACCTTGAATTGCTGGGTGAGGTGGTAACCCAGCGCCAGATCCCAGAGGCTATAGCCTCCCAGCTCTACCCTATTTTCAGCATCATCATAGCGTTTGCCCTGATAGATCCAGCTCAACGACCCTTCCCACTGCTGCCACTGGGTCTGCGTCACCCACTTGGCATTCTGCTTGGCAATCCGCTGCAGCTGTTTATCCCGCACCTTGTCCTGAGGATCCTTGAAGTCGGCAGAGACTTGATGGGTCAGCATGGCCGTATCAAATTGAGCCTCCAGCTCCACCCCTTCGATGCGCGCCTGTCCGACGTTTTCCGGGCTCCAGAGACCACCAGCACCGGGAGCCCACTGGATCATCTGATCGATATCGTTGCGATATCCGGTCACACGCCAGATCACCATCTGGGTCACGCCATCCAGCGCCAACTCCCGAGACTTGGACTCTTCCGGCTGCAGATCCGGATTACCCGGCGTATAGGGATCCGGAAAGTAGAGATCATTGAACGATGGAGCCCGGAACCCGGTGCCATAACGGCTGCTGAGACGGTAATCGGTGAGGAAGGTCCAGCCGCCACCGATCTGCCAGGTGTTGTGACGGCCATACTGCTGGTTATCGTCGGTGCGGCCACTGAGCTCAGCCTGCCACGGCCCCTGTTGGAATTGAGTCAACGCATACAGACCCGTGTTATCGCGGCCGTGAGTCTCATCGCTATAGGGCACACCGCTGGAAATCGAACTGGGCGTCAACTCTTCGCGCCGCCAGTCCACCCCGGTGCCCAGCCGCCAGGCGTCGTTCAACGCAAAATCATGCAACCAGCTCACATTGTACTGGCGGATGTAGGTGCGATCCTGAGCGTCATCCCGGTTGCTGCTATCGGCATAGTTGTAGAGATCCTCACGGCCATAGTTGGCCAGCAACTCGCTCTGATAACGCCCGGGATGGTAGCGACCGCCGAGGGTATAACTCTGGTTCTCGGACCAGGTCTCCTTACGCTGATGCTGGGAGCCCCAACTGCCCGTGTAGGAGTTATCGTACTGCGCCTGGTTGCGGAACCAGCGGGCCGAACTGAACAGACCGAGATCACTGCGCAGTGCATGCTGGTAATCGAGCATGGCGTTGTATCCCTTGTATCCATGCTCGTCGCCATCATTGACGCCGGGCACCGGGTGAGCGTTGTAGCCATCCTCCTGCTCCAGGCCCGCTGCCCCCTTGATCTGGCCCGCGGCACCGACCGTGGTCGCGCTGCTCCAATCCAGCTGCCGCTCGTTGTGCGAACCCGCGCCGGCACTCAGCTTGTGTACCCGGGAACCCACCTCGGGTCGGGTGATGATGTTGACCACGCCACCAATCGCATCGGCACCATAGATGGAGGCCCGCGCCCCACGGATGTACTCAATCCGTTCGACCTGGTTGAGTGGCAGATCATTGAGATTCACCCCGCCGGAGGTGACCGAGTTGACCCGCACGCCATCCATCAGCACTAGGGTCTGCGCCGAAGTCCCACCACGCACCGAGATGGTGGCATTCTGCCCACGCCCGCCGTAGCTGATGGTCTCGACCCCCGGCAGAGTCCGCATCACCTCGGTGACCGTTTTGGCCTGCATGCGATCGATCTCGTCGCGGGTGACTATGTTGACGGGGGCCAGAATCGAGGCTTCCGGTTGCGAGAAGCGGGTCGCGGTGACGACCATGGGTTGCGCGGTGGAGAGTGTGTCAGTTTGTGGCGCGGCAATAGCAACCACGGGCAGCAATCCTGCTACCCAGAGCGTTTTGTTCATAGAATTCCCTAATTCGCGTAGCGTCTATGAGTGATGTGGGCCGACAGAGTCGGCTAGTCTCAGGCAGGTCTTCGGGCTCGGAGGCGAACAAGTTCAAGATGACGACTTCCCACCAAGTTGGCAGTGTCTTGGCCCCATGAGGCCGAGTCATCCTTACTCCTCCATACCGCTGCGCGTCAGCTCCGGATTCTCACCGGATTCCCTTTTAAGCTGTAACACCCAAGTGGCGGGGATTATAGGGACTCGGCGTTGCCATGTATACAGCCGCCAGTCCGCGCGAGGAGTCACATCTTTGTCGGGTAATTGATGCTGGTGTAGGGGACTTCGACCACATCCAACCGGGCCTTGATGTAGACGGTCAGCACGAAAAAGAAGTTGGCCAGCAGGTTGGCAAAGCGTGGCAACTCAGGCGGTAGTGCAATCCCGGCCTCATCCAGACGCACCAGCATGCGCACCACCTTCTTGGCGTTGCAGCGACACAGATGCAGCGTCGGCACCGGCTGCGGCCCCTGGGGCAGCACGAAGCCTTGCACCCGATCGCCACTGGCCATCTGGTAATGGTCATAGCGTGATTTCAGCCAGTCGATGTTCTCCTCAAAGATGCCATTCTTGCCGCGAACCGAGCCGTTGAGGTGATAGATGAGCGGCTGCAGAGCCTGCAAGTCCGCCTGAACATCGGAGAATTGCTCCGGTAGCTGAGCCAACACGGCGCCGATCTGGCAACAGAGCTCATCGGTGAGGATCTCGTAATCACAGGTCAGCTTGCGCTCGAAGATGAAGGGATAACAGAGCTCACGCAGGTCGCGACTCTTGGAAAGTGCCATGGTAAATAGATCCGGTGATGGGCTGGATCCGCAGTGTGCCAGCGCCATGCGGCGCTGGCAAATCACCACTCAGCCCACTCGTTAGCCGTTATAGGCGGCCAAGGCCTGCTGCATACGCTGGTTGAAAGAGCTGAACTGCTCGTTCGCCTGGGTCAACGCATCCCCCTGCAATCCCTGTTGCTGACCAATCACCCAGCCGTTGAGATCCTCCTGCTTATTCTGGTCAAACAGGCTATTGGCCTGAGCGATCATCTCCTGCAGACGAGCCAGATAATCGGCAAAGGGGGCAAAAAACTGGCCAAGATCGGTCGAGGATGAGGTCTGTTCGCCTTGCGCCGCGGTCGAAGAGGAGTCATCAGCGGTATCGGTAGCCGATGCGGCCTTCGCCGCTTCGGATCGTTGCTGGAGAGCAGCCGCCTGGCTCTGTTTCAGAGAGAGCGACATGCCGACCAGCTCGTTATCATCCAGGGATAACTCTTTGGCCTGTTTGAGTGCACCATCCAGATCGCCGCCGAAGAAGGTATCGGAAAGTGACCCCACCTGCTCGATCAGAGAACCAATCGACTTGAGCTCATCGGCATCCAGATCGCCCTCCACCGAGAAGCTGAACCCCTGGGTGCGGGAGTAGTAGATGCTGCTGGAAGAGGAACTGCTGGCACCACTGCTCTTGCCACTGTGCAGCGCCCCCGTCTCGGACCGCTGTGCCGACGGATTCTCGCCATGGCTCTTGTTCCCATAAGCCTCTACCGCCTTGCGACCGGAAGCAGAGTAGCGATTCTGCTGTTGCAGACGCCAATTCTCCTGATCGTCGAAGCGAATGCTGACCTTGTCGCCATCCTTGGTGGTGATCTCCAGGCTGGCCTGACTGCTCGACGAGAAACCGAGCCCCTGGGTCTGACGACTGCCACTGACGGCGGACGCCGCCTCCTCGGTGGTTTCAGTTGCGGCCTCGGCGCCCGTCTCGGGCTCCACGCCAAACAGTTCATCTTCAAATTTCTGCAGCTCGTCCTGGATCAGGGTGTAGCTCTTCTCGATCCCCTTATCCAGATCCTCGCTGAGCATGCTCATCCCCTTGAGTTCATCGCGCGCACTGCCGAACCCCTTGTCGATCCCCTTGCGCGCCTGCCCCAGCAGATCCTGGAGCTCTTTTTCATCCTTGCCCTGGGACTGAGCCAACTTGATGTAACCCGTGACGAAGCCCAGCACGTTCTTGGCTACCGTCTTGTAGTCAAAGCCCAACGGATTATCTTCCGTCGGCTCCACCTTGCCGTCCAACTCGCTAGTCTTGGCGCTGGCCGAGGGGTCGAACGCCTTGCCGTTCAACGAGAGACTCTTGCTCAGCGATACATAGATAACCTGCTGACCAACCCGTACCGGAGTGGCCAAATCGACTTTATCGGTAGCCTGGGCCTCCTGATTGCGAGCGGTCGATACCTTATCAGCGCCTTGTTCGCGCTGTTTGAGGCTCTGCACCTGCAGCTCTGCTGTTCTGTCGACTTTCATAACCTAACCTCCGACACTCATGGTTATTTCATCTATCGGCACGAGCGGACAAAACTTGACCGCTTTTTACTGGACAATCTGCGATCTGCCCTTACAATTTCGCCCCTCCAGAGCCAGAGCATGAGAAACACGATGAGTCAGTCCGCGTGGGATCCCGCGAGTTACACCGCCCAACTAGAAGCCAAACAGCAGCGTTTGCAGGAATTGATGGCCGATTTTTCTGCCCCCGCCGTGCGCACGTTCGCCTCGGCACCGAGCCACTATCGGATGCGCGCCGAGTTCCGTATCTGGCACGAAGGCGATGACCTCTACTACGCGATGTTCGACCAGCA